>DAORHV010000098.1:0-4807 GCA_035438175.1 Candidatus Peribacteria bacterium | reverse complement strand
TTCATGGTAATCGCCCGGCTACCCTCGCCGGGGTTGAACGGCCGGTAGGTATCCGGATCTTTCCGGATGTACGACGCCACCTGCTCAGGCGAGAGCTTTATGCCCAGTCCGTCGTTCCAGAGGAAGGCCAGCATGGAGCGCCCGGCGTAATACGACGGGCAGCCGAACGTCTTCTTTTTCGGCAGTCCGAGTTCGCCCTGGAAGAAGGCGTCGGCCCATTCCTCCAGATCGGCGCGCGGCGTTCGTGACATGCACGCAGACAACTCCCATCTCCGGGCCGCGTCAATCCCTCTTCGCTCCTTCCGGAGCGCTACCAGACAGGCCGACTTCCCTGGCAGCCGCCGACATCGTATGCTCTTCGTATTCTCTCCCGCCGTCCATGAACACCACCCGCACCGCAGTCATCGCCTTCTCCGCCGGCATCCTCGTGGCGCTCGCGCTCCCGGTGCTGGCCCAAGTCGGCTCCTCGTCGTTCTCCGACGTACGCACCGGCGATTACTTCTCGGACGCGGTGAACCGCATGGCCCGCCTGGGCGTGGTGCGCGGCTACAGCAACGGACGTTTCGGACCCAACGACGGCATTACGCGCGGACAGAGCGCCGTGCTGCTGGACCGCTACGACCAGACCGTGGTGGCCTCGCTGCGCGCCCAAATGGAAGAGCTGCGCCGCAAGGCGGGCATGGGCTACTGCGGCGACAAAACCAAGCAGACCGGCGAACAGTGCGACGACGGCAACATGAACGACGGTGACGGCTGCTCGCATGAATGCATCCAGGAGACGGCCGGCAGCCAGCCGCAAGGCCCTCTGTGCGAAGGCCGCTACCAAATCGGAGAAAACTATCCGAGCAGCGATGGCTGCAACACCTGCACCTGCACGCAAAACGGCAGCGCCTGCACGCTGCGCGCCTGCAACAACCCGAATACCTGCCAGCCGATCGTCTGCGGCGACGGACGCCAGTATCCCAGCTGCACCACCTCGGGGGCGCCCATCAATTACTTCGCCAACCCGTGCAGCGTGCCGGGCAGTTCGAGCTCCAGCTCCAATTCTTCCAGTTCTCGCTCGTCCAGCAGCAGCTCCAGCAGCCAGGGAACAACTTCCTGCGAGACCGAGAAGAACGACTTCAAGAACACCGTGGCCTCCAATCGCACCTGCACCGTGGACGCCGATTGCACGCTGTTCATCGCCAGTTGCCCGTACCTGACCTGCGGAGAAGCGATCCGCAAGGATGCGACTTCCAAGCTGGAGGGCGACGCCGACGATTACTTCATTTGCAGGCAGAAAAACAACGAGCAAATGGCCTGCGCGGGGTGCGCCCAGCAACGCGCGGTCTGCCAGGCCGGACTCTGCACCGTAAAATAAGCTTTAAATCCTCCAAACGGTCTTCGGAGGGTTTTTGTAGTGGTTCTACAGCATTTGACTTCTGCAAATTCTATTGCATAAAGTAAATAATTCTGTACACTGTGACACTTTCTGCATCTCTCTCATTCTTATGCGTAAGCTCATCGCCGAGATTGCCGTTGTATCCATCGCCCTTGGAAACGGCATCGCACTGCTTCCGCTGTTCAGCACGGCCCAGGTGGCGCCCCCGGAATTCCGCACCATCGACGGAAGTGGAAACAACGTCGCGCATCCGCAGCAAGGTTCCGCCGGCACCCAGCTACGCCGCGATACTACAGCGAGTTATGCGGATGGCCTGAATTCGCCTTCCGGCACCAATCGTCCGAACGCGCGAGCCGTTAGCTACGGCATCATGGGCAACGGCGGCGACACCATCGATGAACGTGGGCTGTCGGATATGACGTGGACTTGGGGCCAGTTCGTGGACCACGACTTGGACTTGAGCGATCCCGCCGTCCCGGATGAGCCGTTCCCCATCGCCATCCCGACGGGCGACCCATTCTTTGATCCGCTATCCACAGGAACAAAGACCATGCCGTTGTCGCGCTCGAAGTACGACACTTCGACGGGAATCAACGGTCCGCGACAGCAGATCAATTCGATCACGTCGTACGTGGACGGATCCCAGGTGTACGGATCGGATCCGGTGCGCGCGGCGGCCCTGCGCACATTCGTCGGCGGCAAGCTGAAAACCAGCGACGGCAATCTGCTGCCGTTCAACACGAACCATCTGCCCAATGCCATGAGCACAAGCGCGTCGTTCTTTTTGGCGGGTGACGTGCGTTCCAATGAGCAGCCATCGCTGACGGTCATGCACACACTCTTTGTGCGCGAGCACAATCGGCTTGCCGATGAAATCGCCGCTTCGAACCCGGGAATGAACGATGAGGAGATCTACCAGCGCGCTCGCCGGATCGTGGGCGCAGAGATCCAGGAAATTACATACAGCGAATGGATCCCGGCCCTGTTTGGTCCCAATGCTCTGCCCGCGTACGCCGGCTACGACCCGAACGTTGACGCCTCCGTGGAGAACGCGTTTGCCAATGCGGGTTTCCGCATCGGCCATACCATGGTGTCGCAGGTGCTCCAGCGTCTGAACGAGGACGGTTCGGTAATCCCGCAAGGAAACTTGTCGCTGCAGCAATCGTTCTTCAATCCGACGGCGGTAACCCAGGCTGGAATCGACCCCATCCTCCGCGGCATCTCGGCCACGACCATGCAGAAAATCGATTCCCATATGATCAACGATCTCTGCAATTTCCTGTTCGGCCCTCCCGGTTCGGGCGGCTTGGACCTTGCGTCGCTCAACATCCAGCGCGGCCGCGACCATGGTCTGCCCAGCTACAACCAGGCACGCCGTGATTACGGATTGACGCCCCGCACGAGCTTCAACGAAATCACGAGCGATGCCGACGTGGCACAGCGCCTCAGCACCGTTTACGGCGGCGACATTGAAAAAGTGGACATGTGGGTCGGAGGCATTTCGGAAGACCACGTTGCGGGAGGAAGCGTGGGCGAATTGTTCCGCGCCGTCATCCTGGACCAATTCCGCCATGGCCGCGACGGCGACCGGTTGTGGTACCAGCGTTCGCTGGACACCGACGAACTGGCAGATGTGGAAGGACTGACGCTGGCCGACGTCATCCGACGCAACACGGGCATCGGCTGGATTCAGGACGACGTATTCTTCGCCGCAGATCGCTCAGGACGCACGTTCGCGGACATGGAGGCATCGCTGCAAGGAGCCAGTCCCACTTTCGGTCCGCAGTTCACGTTGCATGCGGGCTTGCGCGATAACGGTCCGTCGGATTCGACGCAAGCGGTCCTGCGCATCACGCTGCCTGCATCCGTATCGTACGATCAGCAGGCCGGCGACCCGCACTGCACGCTGGACGTCCAGGCTAACGTGCTGACCTGCACGCCACCGGACGGTGCACTGGGCACCGGCAGCTCCGCGGAGTTCAGCCTGCCGCTGGCCGCAGATGAAACCCTGTGCTCCAGCACCGTGACGTTCGTGGCGGCTGCAGATTCGTCCCAGGATGACAACGCCAGCGCCAACACCGTCGTCCGATTGCCCGTGTACATCGGCTGTCCGACCGAAGGCCAGGTCCAGCTGCACACCGACCTCAGCGGCAGCGACCGCATCTTCCGCGGCAATGACATCAGCTACGTGCTCAACGTGACCAACGACGGTCCCTCCACCGCCACCAACGTGCGTGCCACCATGCCGCTGGGCGGACTGGCCCTGTCGACCACCGGTAACCCGGGTGAATGCACCCAGGTCGGCTCCGACGTCGTCTGCACCGGCTTCAACCTGACGGCCGGTTCCAGCCGCGCGTTCTCGCTGAAAGTCGCCACGACCCTGGAATCCCAGTGTCCTCAGACCGTGACCACCCACGCCGTGTCCGCTTCGGACGCCTCGGACTTCTACGCCGCCGACGACCGGAGCCAGGATGTCTCCACACGCATCGAGTGCGAGCCGGTCGCCGACGTCGGCATCACCGCCTTCACCGGTCCGAACAACCAGGTCCGCGGAGCCACCTTCGTCTACACCGCCATCGCCAAGAACTACGGTCCGGCCACCGCCAGCAACGTGGTGGTCAGCATCGGTCTGCCGGCCGGCGTGACCTTCCAGCCCAGCAGCCCGGGCTGCGTCCAGGCCGGAGCCAACGTGGAATGCACCGTACCGTCGCTTGATGTGAACGCCACCAAAGCCTTCGACATCGCCTTCGCCACCCTGCCGGGCTTCGACTGCGGCGGCACCGTCACCACCAGTGCTTCGGTGCGCGCTTCCGAGCGCGACAACGAACCCGCCAACAACCAGGGCAACACCGTCGTGACCGGCATCACCTGCGAGCAAACCGGGAAGCCGAACGGCGATGACGGCACCCACAACCAGACGGGCAACACCGCCGAGACGCAGGAGAAAATCCTCTCGCACTCGCACAAGGGCCACGGCACGACCGAAGCCGCCATGGTCATGGCCTTCCTCGCCCACAACCATAACGTCCAGGTCACCGATAACTACGGCCAAGACCAGGCCGACGCGCACGTGGTCGGACACTTTGCGTTCGCCGCCGACGCCACCCGTGTGTTCGCGCTCAAGATGGACCCGTTCGGTCTGCGCGGACGCCAGGTCGCCTACGCTCCGTACACCGACGATGAACTGAGCGTCATCTGCGGCATGAAGGACTACCTGCACCAGGACGCCCACATCGTGCGCATGGGCGATATGATGCCGTGGGTCATCGAGAAGCTCAGCGCCATGCTCCACCGCGATCCGGCCGACATCAAGGCCGCCATGGAGGGCGAAGCGACCTGCAGCAAGTAATCAATCCGCAAGCAAGGCACCGACGCCGCTTCCGTTCACCGGGAGCGGCGTTTTGCGTTGCAGGCGCGGGAACACGA
>DAORHV010000097.1:0-4820 GCA_035438175.1 Candidatus Peribacteria bacterium | reverse complement strand
GTCGACGCAGTTGACACATAAGTCAATGAGGAGGCCGAACGCAATGCTGACGAAATCATCGTGGACCATCATGCGGACGAACAGCGCCTGCGGCAGCCCCTTCTTGTTCAGCATCGCGGCGATGCTCCGCACGTGCTCCTGCGGGATGAGTTTCAGCAGGTACGGCTGGGCGAACGAGCGCGACAACTCGAACAAAATCTGGGCGCCCACCAGCCATGCCACGCCGGTGATGAGCGCCGTCATCTGCCAGCCCAGCGCCAGCACGGCCAGCGGCAGGAACGGCAGGATGCTGGTGAACGGAATGAGCACCGTCGCCAGCGTGATGCAGAAATAGATGGCGATGACATAGCGCGGCGGAAAGCCGGCCAGCACCGCGAGGAAAAAATCCTTGTTGGCCTGGATGAACAGCGAGCATCCGACGAACAAACACACTACGAACAGCAAAGGCCAGACTTTCCCGGCGAACTCCTTCATGCGGACAGTATAGTCCCGCCGGAGCAAAACCGCAGCCGAAACGCCGGCGGCATCAGGCGGAAGGAGCATCGTCCCAGAGTTGCTGAAAACGCTTCTTCCACTGCTCGTGCTTCTTATTGGAAGCCGCGATGGCGGCCATTTCGTCATACACCTCTTTGTGGGCCGGGTCGCTTTTGGCGGCTTCGGTCATGTGGGCGGCGGCGGCTTTGGCGATTTCGCCGGACGTTTCGCCGGTGAACACCATATCGCACGGACCGCCCATCTCATGGCAGGTAATTTTCTTCTTCATGGGGAGTGTTGGGGAAAGACACTCTGTGTGACGGATGACGGGTGGATCGCTTACAGTCCGCTGAGCAAAGCATCAAAAAAGGGCCCTCGCGGGCCCTTTCAGAGAGAAGGCCGGGAAATGATTACTGGACGTCCTTCAGGAAGTCGGCTCGCTCGCCCTCGGGCAGCAATGCGGCCACGCCCTGCTTCCATTCGTCGAGCTCCTTGCTGGCGCTGGTCATTTTGGCATCCAGGGAGGTCTCGAAGTCGGCGGGAGCGGTCGTGGGATCTTTAAGGACGGCTACCAATGCATCCACGCCTTCCTGCAGTTCGGCGATGCCTTTGAGCAGGTGTTCGTGGGCGGTCAGAAGGGCCGGATCGGCCACCGTCACTCCCTTGAGCGTGTCGAGCGAGGTTTGCAGGCTGCCATGGATGGAGCCCAGCGCGACCTGGTCGGGAGCACCTTCCTGCTGCATGGCCACCGTGAACGCCTCACCTTCTTTATTCAGTGATTCGCCGATCGGCTGCACCTGAGTGAGATACGCATGTACTTCTGCCAGCTGGTTGTTGGCACCGCAGGCGGCGAGCAACGACAAGCCGATGAAACCGAGGACGAGCGGAAGGGTGCGTTTCACGTGAAAGAGGGGGAAGAGATGACCCGCCGATGGTACACCCGCGGCCCGGCGCTGGCGATGGACGGCGTACGAACAAGACGTATGGTGCATCTGGAACAGCACGGAACGCCCCGTAAGGTCCTTGCTCCGGCCCTCGACGCGAAAACGCGGTCATCCACTGGGGGAATGCCGCGTGTTACTATCGTTTAGACGTCCGCAACGAGCCAAGCTTACGCCGGACCGACCGACCCATGCGCAATGACCCAGTCCAGACCGGCATTACGGTGATCATGCCCGCGTTCCGCGAAGAAGCCAGCGTGGGAGCCACCGCCAGAGCTGCGACAGAATGGCTGGCCGCACGCGGCTGGCCGCATGAAGTGATCGTGGTGGACGACGGCAGCGATGACGGCACTGCCGCCGCGGTGGAAGCGATCACGAAAGACCATCCGGCCGTTCGGCTGGTGAAACACACGACGAACCGCGGCTACGGAGCCGCCCTGCGCACCGGCATCGCCGAAGCGCGGCACGGCCTTGTACTGCTGACCGACAGCGACGGACAATGTTCGGTGGCCGCCATCGACGCATTGCTGCCCTGGCTCGAATCGCACGACGTGGCGGTGGGTGTCCGCGCGTCCCGCGCCGATTCACCGCTGCGCGTGGTCACGTCGGCCGCGTACAACACCCTGCTCCGCCTGGTATTCGCGCTGCCCAACCGCGACACGAACTGCCCTCTGAAACTCTGGCGCCGCGAGGACTTGCAACGCCTGCCCATGCGCAGCGACCGTTTCTTCGCGCCGGCCGAACTGCTGCTGCTGGCCAGCGAAGCCGGTCTGATGGTTGCCGAGCAACCGGTGGAGCACGGTCCGCGCACCGGCGGCAAAAGTTCCGTATCCCTCCGGGAAATCCGGCTGATGCTCGGCGAGATGCTGCGCTACCGCCGCTCCCCCGCCCGCGCCTCCATGCGCAGGCCAGATGACGCGACGTTCCCCGAATGGAATGAAGGACAGGCCAGCAAATTCGACCACGACGCGTACTTCACCAGCAGTAACACCGCCGTGCGCGTCACCGGCCAGCGCCGTTTGAAAGCGACGATCCGTGCGCTGGATGCAAAGCCCGGCGATCGCCTGCTGGACATCGGCTGCGGCGACGGCAACCTGCTGGCGGCGCTGCCGCCGTGCGCAAAGACCGGCGTGGACCTGTCGCACTCGGCGTTGCTGGGGTCGCGCAAGCGCCTGGGCCAAGGCATTCCCCTGCTGCAAATGAACGTGGAACACCTGGAATTCGCCGACGGATCGTTCGACAAGATCGCCTGCTCCGAAGTGCTGGAACACACCCTGCACCCCAGCCGCGCGCTGGCCGAGATCAGCCGCGTACTGGCGCCTGGCGGCACCGCGGTGGTCAGCGTGCCGAACGAGGGCATGATCAAATTCGCCAAGCGGTGGAGCACGCGGCTGGGCGCCACGTCGCTGCTGTCCATGGGCAAAGGGCGCAGTCTGATGCCGATGCAAAACCCATGGCACTTGCACGACGCCAACCTGTCGCTGCTGAAATCCTGGCTGCCGTCCACGCTGGAAGTACACCGGGTGGACCGCGTCCCGAGCGCGCTGCTGCCGCTGCATTACGTCGTCACGCTCCGCCACCCGGCCCGCGCATGAACGGACGCCGCCGCGCCCGCATCGTGCGCCTGCTCCCCTACGCCGCCGTGCTGCCGCCGCTGCTGGCCATGGGATTGCTGGCGATCCGCTACGGCGCGACTGTTCCCAGCGTGGAACAATTGCAGTACGTGCCGATCATGCGCGCCGTGTTCCTGGAACATGGATGGAATGTGCACAACCTCTTCTGGCAGCAGCCCACCAGCGATCACATCACGTTCTTCCCGCTGCTGGCCGAGTTGCTGTGGGCCAGGCTCAGCGGCTGGAACATCGGCGCCGAATTGGTCCTGACGCCGTTGCTGGCATTGTTCAACGCGTTCCTGCTGCTGCGCTTCGCGGGCAAGCTCGGCGGATTCCCCGAGCCGTGGCGCAAGACCGCGCTGGCGTTCACGCTGGGACTCCTGTTATTCACCGGACGACAGTGGTCGGCGTGGACCTGGAGCATGAACAGCCTGTTCCTCTTCATTCCGGCGTGCTGCCTGCTCTCGCTCACGCTCTTGTCGCACGAGCGGTCGGGCTGGAAACACTTCTGGATCGCAGCCGTGATCTGCACGGTCGCCACGTTCTCGTTCGGCAACGGCATCGCCACCTGGTTCAGCGCGCTCCCGCTACTCGTGCTGGATTGGCGCGAACCGCGCCGGCGTCTCCGGCTGCCGCTGTGGCTGCTGGTTGCGGGTGGCTGCGCCGCGTTGTACCTCTCGCAGTACCATTCGCCGGGAACCGTGGAATTGCTGCCGGCCGGACTGCGCGCCAGCTGGATCCACATTTCCGAATTCTTCTGCGTGTTGTGGGGCCAGCAGCTCATCGCCCAAGAAGACGTCGCCGTCTGGCTCGGCCGCCTGGTGCTCGCGCTGGGAATCGTGCTGCTGTGCCAGCTGCCGCGCAAAGGCCAGCACGGCCGGATCTCGGCGGCGCTGTGGGGGGCGTTCGTCTTCACCGGCGTCTCGGCGGTGCTCATCGCCTGGTCGCGCGTCACGCTCGGACTGCATTTCGCGCTGGAGTCCCGCTACGGCGGAGTGATGGCCGTCGGCCTCGGCGTCACGGCCATGCTGCTGCTGCGCAAATTGAATCCGCTGTGGACGGCGCTGCTTGCGAGCGCGCTCCTGCTGCTCTGGCTGAACGGTTTCGCCGACGACGTGCGTTTCGCGTTCGGCCAGCACAGCCTGCTCACGCGCGGTAAAGCCTGCTTGGAAACGTACGCAATCGCTTCGGATGACTGCCTCGGCATTCTGTACTTCAACCAGGGTCCGTACGTCCGCGAGCAGGCGAAAACGTTGGAAGAGCTGGGCTATTTACAACGCTGGGCTCCGCCCGCCGACATGCGCTGGGAACGGGCGGACAGCGGCGCGGGTTTGTTTGAATCCATGAGCAACCGCTCGTGGGGACATCCGTCGTGGTACGCGCAGGGCTGGGCGGCACGGCCGGGTTGCACGGACGTGAAGATTTTGCTGACCGCCGGGCCGGAGCACCGGCTGGTCGGCGTGACATACGCGCTCCAGGGCCACCCCGAAATGGCGCGGCCATTCACGGGCTGCCCGGCGCTGGGCTGGTCGCTGGTGTTGAACGACGACGTAATGCGGACGGTTTCGCCCAAAACGCTGGAGGCGTGGATCTACGACGAAGCCGAGCACCGGGCGCTGCGGTTGCCGCGCAAATTCTAGCTACGCCAGCAATTCGGCGGTGGCCGTGCGCGTGTCGTCGCGGCCCGCTTCGGCGCTGCCGACGCGAATGACGTAACTGACGTACGCGAGGCGGTCGAAGCCTTCGGCCATGTGGTTGGCCGCGGCGCGGTCGTACTCGGCGCGTTCCACAT
>DAORHV010000096.1:0-4835 GCA_035438175.1 Candidatus Peribacteria bacterium | reverse complement strand
CGTCGGTTTTCAGGTCCACGATCGTCTTGTCCTTGCCGACCGAGAACTCGGTGACGGTGGGCGTGGTGATGTCGCGCTGCGTCACGGCGTTTGTGGTGCCGCCGTTCCACCACACGTCCTGGTAGATTCCGGAGTAGGTGGGAATGGAGCGTGAGAGGTTGAATGTGACTTGCAGCCAGGTTTCTCCGGCGCCGGGGTTGATGGGTGCGCCTGAGCGCAGGACTTCGCGCGCCGTCGCGACCTGCGTCATGAGCGCCGACGTACCCGTACGCACGGATGCGGAGATGTTGGCAAAGCTGGGAATGGCCTTCCAGCTGAAGGTGGATGTGGAATCCAGCGACGGGATATTCATGAGTTCGCTGCGATAAAACCCGCTGGTCACCCAGCCGGCGTCGTAGAGCATGGCCGTGGTGGTACCGGCCGAGCCGATGGCATTGGAGGCGGCGGTGACGAAGAATTTTCCGTCCTCACGCTGGAACGCCACCGAGCCGGTGCCCACGGCTGTCGTCGTGGCGGGGCCGGCGACGAAAATACCCACACCTTCGCTGCCGACGTCGGCCGTGAACGCGCCGGCGTTCTCGTAGTAGATCTGCGTGGTCGTCAGCGCACCGCCGTTCGTGATGAGCCAAGTGCCGTCGGGGCGCGGCATGGCCTGTGCGCCATGGCGTGTTGCGGCGGCCAGCGTCGCACCTACGAGCATGCGGTTGGTGAACGGGTTGTAGATGTTGGTGGCCGTGACACCGGCGCATGTGGCTGCGGTACCGCCGCCTTTGATGATGACCCACAAGTGATCCGCGCGCTCGAACGCGAATGCGCCCGGCCCCGTACCGGTGGTGATGGGCGCGGCGCTGTCGTTGACGAAACGCATGTTGTACGGGTCGTACAACATGGTGACAGTCTGAAGCGCACAGGCCTGCGTGGACGTACCCGGAACGATGAAGTAACGGCCGTCGGGACGCGGGATGACGATGGAGCCGCGGCCGATGACGACGGTGGTAAGCGCACCGGACGCCGTGGTGTTGGTGAACGGATTGTAAATGGTGGTGGAGCGCTGGAAGCCGCCATGCATGATGAGTACGTTGCCGTTCGGCAATATGATTGGCGCAGCTCCTTCGCCAACGAACGATGTCATATTCGGTCCCGCGGTGAAGGTGTTGGCGACCGGATCGTAGATGCTGGTGGTCTTGCTGCCGCCGCCGAGAACCACGAAAAACTTTCCGTCGGGCCGTTTGAAGGCCAATGCACCGGTCGATGCACGCACGGCGGGAACCGCCGTCATGCTGGCGAGGCTGTTGGCATTCGGGTCATACAGCACCGCGGCACCCGCGCCTCCGCCGTTCTGCGAGCCGGGCAGGATGACGTACTTGTCATCCGGACGTTTCATGACAACGGTGCCGATGCTGGCGGCGGTGGGGAGGGAGGGGTGCGTGACGAACGCGCCGTTGTACAGGTTCTGCTGGGTTGCGTTGATGGTGGTGCCGTACGACAGCTGCGATGCCAGCGCGATCTGCATGTTGCGGTTCTTATCGTTGCGGATGTTCACGGCCACCGGACCCGATGCATCCGCGGAGCCGCCGAAGTCGAATTGGGTACGGTGCAACAGGACGGTGTTGCGGATCATCACGTCGTAGAGCGTCGGGTCCTTGTTGGCGCGGCGGTAGCGGACCTGGCCCAAACCGCGGCGCAGACCCCATTCCTGGTCCACGAACTTCGGCAGCGCACGCTTGAAGATGACTTTCATTTGGACCATGTTGTCCCCGGGGGTGGGATAAATGAGGTCGCCGTTATTGCCGATGTATTTATAGGAGCCGCCGCAACTGCCGTTGCCCGTCCGGACCTGGAATTGCAGCAGACCGGAATCGGCGTCGGTATCCCACTCCATGCGCGATCCGCTGCCCATGGACGGCGCCGAGATGCACTCGGACTCGTAGGTGGCTCCGGTGGAAGTGAAGTTGCCGCCCAGGATATACCCCATGTCGTACACGTACGTGGTGGTGCTGGCACCGCCGCGGATGATCTGCACCGTGCCGCGGGAGTTAATGAACATGTGCGTACCGGCGCCCAGGGCCGCCGGGGTCGCCGGGCCTGTGGTGAACTGGTTAGCATCGGTGCGCGAGACGTCGACGATATTCGTGGTGGTCGCGCCGCCGATGAGCAGCAGGTATTTGCCGTCCTGGCGCCAGATGGCCTGTGCGCCGTCGGCCAGCGCAGCGGTGGGACCGTAACCCGCGCCGGACTGTGCGGTCATGGTGCCGGCCGTGCTGTTGGCGGCGTAGGGCATGGGATCGTAGATATACGAGCTGTTCTGAGCGCCGGGCAGAATGAGCCATTTGCCGTCACTGCGCCGGATGGCGAACGCACCGGTGGTAATGGTGGGCGCGTTGCTGACGATGGGGTTGATGATCCACTGGTTGTTGTACGGGTTGTACAGCCAGTGCGTGGTGGTATTGCCGCCGGCGAATACCAGGAACGTGCCGTCGTCGCGTGAAATGGCGAACGCGCCGGCACCGAAGCTTGCGCCGAGAGCCGTACCTGCCAAATACGTGTTGCTGGTACCGTTGTACAAGCCCCAGTTCGCGGAACCGCCGCACATGATGACGTATGAACCGGAGGAAACCAGGAACGCGTTGGTGCCGGTGGTGGCGGTGCAGCTGGTCAGCGTGGGGCCGGCGGCGGTAGCCGTAATGCCGAACGGATCGAAAAGAGCGGAGGTTGTCGCCGCGCCGCCGTTAACAACCAGGTAACGGCCGTCTGGGCGCTTGAGGGCGATGGCGCCGGCGCCGATGTTGGCAGTGCTGGGGTTGGTGGTGGTCGCGCTCATGGCGCCGCCGGCGATACCGTCCCACAGCGAGGCGGTGGCCGATGTGTTGCCGTGAATGATGACGTACATGCCGTCGTCACGCAGGAGGGCCATGCCGCCGGCACCGACGTTTGCCGCCGTCGTGACTGTCGACGTGGACATGGTGCCCTGACCGCCGGACGGCACCGTGCCTTCGTCGATGTTGATGCTGTCGTTGCTGGAGGTGACGTTGGTGAGCGTGGCACCGGCAAACGAGAAGTCGGTGGGCTGGGAATTGCCTGTCGTGCTCTTCACCGTGTCGGCGCTGGCCAAGGCGATGTTCAGGCCACCCGTCATGGTGTCGCCACCCTGGTTGACGAACATACCTTCGGCCGCGGCATAGCTGATTCCTCCGCCGCCCGTCGAACCGCCGGATTGATCCGTTCCGCAGCTGAACTTGCCGGTGGACGGGTTGTACAGCAACTTGTCATTGGTGGCATTGCTGCAGCTGCCGAGGCCGGAGCCAAAGAAGCTGGTGCCCGAGAACGACGAGTCGGTGATAATGGATCCCGAGAAGGTGTTGGGCGTACTGCCCCAGCTGCGGATGGTGGTGCCGGAAATGGCGCCGATAATGTCCAGATCCTTGCTGAACTTGAAGCGCTGAGCGGAGTTCACGTACGTCAGCGTCTGGTTGGTGGTGGCGTTGCCGAAGTTCAGCACGGCGTCCACGGCGCCCTGGTCGTCGTTGATCGATACGTTGGAATCGAAGTGTACGGCGCCGGATGCGCTGAGGATGCCATGCACGTCGGCGTTGCCGGAGATGCGCAGCGTGCGGCCGGATGCGGTGCCCTTGATGACCGAACCGGATGCCGCAAGCGTGCCGTAGACGGCTGCGGCGCCGTCGACGCACAGCGTCGATCCGGAAATGCTGCCCACGATGCTGACGTCATCGCTGAACTGGAAGCGGTCGGCGGTGTTGAACCAGGTGAGGGTTTCGTTGGTGCCGTTGCTGCCGAACGTGAGCACCGCATCGTTGGCGTCGGCGTCGTCATTCAGCGTGAAGTTGCTGTCGGTGCGGATCGCACCGGTCGCCGCAAGCGCACCGTGGATGTCTGCATTGCCGGAGACACGCAGTGTCTGACCCGAGAGCGTGGTCTGCGCGATGATCGAACCGGTTGCCGTGATGTTGCCGTTCACAAGCAGGCTGCGCGTGAACTGGAAACGCAGGTTGGTACGGTCGTAAAGCAGCCGCTGGCCGACCACGTCGCCGAAGCGCAGTTCCAGCTGGGTCGCGGCGGAGTCCGTGTTATCGATGACTTGGAACGATTCGGTATTCACCAGCAGCGTCGGATTCCATGCGCTGGCGGCGAACGCCGGAAGATCGCCAGGGAAGCACGACAGGACGAATGCACAAAGCATCGCCATCGCACGCACGCGCCGGAGGTGGAGATTCGTGTGTGTCAAAATCCATTTAGTATAGCAGAAATACGCAGTTCTGAGTGGTGTTTAGATTTGATTCATATCGAAAATGAGTTCGTAATACTATTTTTTATTCATCAGACATCATCCTTTATGAATGTCAATTTCCACCGCGGGCCAAAATAACCGGATTGCGCTATACTGAGAAGATTTTATGGAAATTCAAATCCATATCCCGCGGCCCTGGCAGACTTTGTTTGCGGTGCTGTTCGTGTTCCTGTGGATCACCGGTCCGCTCGGTCCGCATTGGCCGGACCAGTCGCACGACGGACAGGGAGGCATGAGCAGCGGCGTGGAAATCGCCAAGGCCCAGCAGACGGTGGAGCGCGAGCACATCAAGCAGGCGGTGCTGGCCCAGCGCGAAGAAATTTTGCGCTACCAGGTGCAGGTTCTGGAGGAGGAAGCGCGGCGCACGCAGGACCCGAAGAAAATGGACCAGCTGAGCGAGAATCGCAAAGTGCTCATCAGCATTCTCAGTCAGCGCAAAGCGTCCGAGCAGTTGCTGGCCATGTCGCTGTCCGAACTGTGGGATGCGCAGGGTACGGCGTTCGACAAGAACGCGCCGGATCAGCCGCTC
>DAORHV010000095.1:0-4873 GCA_035438175.1 Candidatus Peribacteria bacterium | reverse complement strand
AGCATCAGGATGGACGACCACGGCGGCACCGAGTGCCGGAGCTTCGTCAGGAACCCACGGCCTTCCACCATTTGCAGGCAAGCAACTGCCAACAGTACCGCGTACGCCGTCAGCAGCAGTGTCCGGCGGCTGCGCTCTTTCCAGATGGCGCGTACCAGCAAGACGACCCCCGCCACCGTGCCGACGAGCACGACCGGCGACAGGAACTGACTGTTTTCGTGCGGACCCCACAGTACTCCCTTGAACAATCCCGGAACGTTCGGCGGCAGCCAGAGCGAACCCAGCACCACGCGCAGGGGCGACGTGCCGGGCGCGAATACGCTCATGGCGGCGGTTCGCGGAAAGGTGTGCATCAGGCTCCAGATGGCCACGAGCTTGGACGACGACAGCAGCAGCGCGGCGATGGCCAGCAGTCCGCAGCGCCGCAGGATGTCCGGCACGGACGGCACGTGCAGATCGTTTTTGCACAGCGCCACGCACGGCAACACGGCGGCGGCGAACACCGCGAAGAACAGCAGTATGAAATAGCCGGCCGCATGCAGGATGCCGGCGCACAAGAGCGCGAAGGCAGTCGTGCGGACCAGCGGCGTGCAGCGCTTGGAATCCTTCGACAGCAGCAGCCAGAGCATCCATCCGAGCAGCGGCGCGGTGTAGAAATTCTCATGGCCGATCAGCGCGTGCGTAAAATGGAATCCGTGCGCGGTCACCACCAGCGCCAGTACATGCGCCCAGGCCGGCAGCAGCTTGAACACGTCGCGGCCGAGCAGATACCAGCCGGCATATCCGGCGCACAGCATGGCCGACAGCGACAGCAAGCTGGCGGCCAGCGGATCCAGGAACAACGCCAGCGCCTGCGTCAGCGAATACGAAACGTCGTTGGGGTGGCCGTACAGCGGCAGGCCGCCGCACAGCTGCACCGCGTATCGCAGCGGTGCCAGGCCGTACTGCGCGAAATGCCAGCGGCCGGCCATGAGTTCACGGAAAAAGCCCTCGTAGTCATGACCCAGCAGCGGGTAGCGCGCCATGATGAGCGCCGTAAACGTGAGGACCACCGCCGCGAGCGGCGTCAGCCAGAGGACATCCGCTTTCCAGGATCGTCGTGCCATCGCATTCATGGTAGCGCACGGCGGCGCGCTAGTCGCGCGGCGTCTCGTACAACGTCTGGAACGGCGTGAATGTGTAGTCTTTGGAAAGCACGATGCGGATCGCACTCGGCTCGGCGCCCCGGTCGGCATTCTCGGCCGGCAGCTTGAGCAGTGCGGCCAGGAACACGGCCGCGTCGCGGTCATCGTCGTCGTTCAAGACGACGCGCGCTGACGCGCCGGCGGGCGGCTTGGTTGTGAAAGCGCCGTCGGCGAACGCATCGACGGTGAATCCGTAGCGCAGCAGCTCGTTGCGCAGCCGCTGGGCCTGGACGTATTTTGCTCCCGACGGATCGATGACCAGCCTGGGATGCGACAGGTACGCCTCGCGGTGGTCGAACACGAACGCCGCCAGCGTACGGATCTGGCCCCAGTCGTCATCGTCGCCGGCCAGCGACAGCGACAGGAGAATGGCGCCGCTGGATGCGGCGTCGGTGTCCGGCCGCACGAATCCGCCGGCCAGAGCATCCGACGAATCGCCGCCGACGCCGTAGTTCAGGTTCATGTGGATCATGCGGTCTTGGTCGGCCGAGGCGGCCATGCTGCCGAGTCCGAGTAATTCGCGGGTGGACAGCGTGGATTCGAAGTGCGTACGCAGGAACGTTTGCAGCGAGCGGATGGCGGCACCATCGGTGAGCAAGTTCATGCCGCGCACTTTGCGGGCGAAGGCCTGCAGCACCTGCTGCTGGCGGCTCGAGCGGTCGAAGTCCGACGTGGAGTGGCGGCTGCGGGCGTACTGCAACGCGAGCGCGCCGCTCATGTGCTGCGGTCCGGCATCGATGTGCAACAGGCCGGTCCGGCCTTCTTCCAGCGGATAGTCGTAGTCGGTGAGTTCTTCGGGAACGTCCACGTCGATGCCGCCGACCGAGTCGATGGCCTGCTCGAATCCGCTGAAGTCGATTTTGGCCACGCCCTGGATGCTCACGCCGGTGCGGCGTCCGATCTCGTCGGCGAGCGAGCGCATGGCCAGCAGCGACGCGCCGCTGTCCGAGAGCGTTTTGTCGGCGCGCAGCGCACGGTTCTTGTACTGCCAATACAGCGTGTTCACGCGGCCCGGTCCGGCGTCGGCCGGCTCGGTGAGGTACAGGTCGCGCGGAATGGAGAGCATGGACACGCCGTTGGTCCCCGGATCCACGCTGGCGATGAGGATGGCGTCGGTCAGGTTGGCGCCGTCATGTCCCACGTCGCCGACGCCGAGCAGCAGCACGTTGGTGCGGCCGTGTTCATCTTGGGGAGGCATGGCGTCGGTGACCACCAGCAAACTGCGGATGGCCATCGCGCGCATGGAGCCCGACATGGCCAGCACCGCGCTGACCAGCACGAAGCCGCAGGCGATCCCCAAAAACCATACCGCGACCGACTGCGGCGCCAGCGTACGCCGGAGCCTCAGCCAAACACGGGAAATGCCGTTGGGGGCGGAGGTCGTTTCCAGGAGCGTGAGAGTTTACACCCGTGATGACGGGCAAGCCACCCTAAGACTTACGGCGAGCCAGGTGACGCGCGCTGCAATCCGCTGTAGCCTCCGGGCATGGAGTACACCACCCTCAGCACCACCGACCTTCGCGTCAGCAAGATCTGCCTCGGCACCATGAGCTACGCCGCGCAGGTGTCCGAAAGCGACGCGTTCGTGCAAATGGAATACGCACTCGGCAACGGCGTGAACTTCTGGGATACCGCCGAGATGTACCCCATTCCGGTGAACCCCGATCTCATCGGCGACACCGAGCGGATCATCGGCCGCTGGTTCAAGAAGACCGGCAAGCGCAAAGACGTCGTGCTGGCCACCAAGATCGCCGGACCCAGCCGCTTCTCGTACCTTCGCGACGGCGACCAGAAGCTCGACCGCCGCAACATCGCACGCGCCATCGACGACAGCCTCATCAAACTGCAGACCGACTGGATCGATCTGTACCAGCTCCACTGGCCCGACCGCAACGTGCCCATGTTCGGCCAGCGCGGCTACACGCACGATCCGGCCGACAAACCCACGCCCATCGAGGAGACGCTCTCGGCGCTCGGCGAAGCGGTGAAGGCCGGCAAAATCCGCCACGTCGGACTTTCGAACGAAACCCCGTGGGGCGTCATGGAATTCCTGCGCATCGCCAAAGAGAAGGGCTACCCGCGCATGGTCAGCATCCAGAACGCGTACAACCTGCTCAACCGTCATTTCGAAACCGGTTTGTCCGAGATCTCGCACCGCGAGAACATCGGATTGCTGCCCTACTCCCCGCTCGGCTACGGCATTCTGGGCGGACGCTACTTCGACGGATCGTTCCCGCAGGGCGGACGCTTCACGCTGCACCCCGAATTCGCCGTGCGCTACCGCACGCCGCAGGCCGAGCAAGCCGCCAAGGCCTACGCCGATCTGGCCAAAAAGCACGGCTTGTCGCTGCCGACCATGGCGCTGGCGTTCGTGAACTCGCGGCCGTTCGTCACCAGCAACATCATCGGCGCGTCGTTGCTGGCCCAGCTGAAAGAAGACATCGCCAGCCTGAACGTGACGCTCAGCCCGGACGTGCTGAACGGCATCGAGCAGATCCACGAGCAGTGGCCGAACGTCGTGGCCTGAAGCCTTAGACGATGGTCCAGGTCGGCGTCAGGCTGATGTACGCCAGTCCGGCCAGCGCCAGCAGGATGACGAACCAATAACTGCCTTCGTTGACTTTGCGTTTCGGGTCGGCCGCGCGGCACACCACCGAGGACAGCGCCAGCCACAGCAGGCCCGGGATGACGACCATGTTGAACAAATGATGGATGACGAGCGCCACCGAGGACAAATGGCTGGCGACCACCAGTTCATGCATCCGGCCGCGCCAGATGCGGACGATCAGCGGCAACGAGTGTGCGACGATGAAGAATCCGACTACCACCATGAGCGCTTTTTCGATGAGACCGCGCTGGGCCGGCAGCAGCTTGGGTGCCTGGAACGCCAGGAAGACGAACGAGAGGAGAATGACGATCTGCGACGCGGCGCGCAGGCGCACGAGAGCGGGATCGATGCGGAAGCCGGCGTTCAGACAGAAGACGTACATGGCTCCGGCGGCGACGAGCAGAAGGAGGACGCGGAGCGTGGTGATGTGGCGCTGCATACGGACCAGTATGCCAAACGCGGGCTGCGAAGGACAGCGGCGGGCGGATGCGCTACGCTGGGAACCATGTCGACCGCGACGCTACCCGGCAGCCACGCCACTTCCCGTCTGCGCCGATGGACGATCGGATTGTTCGAGCCGTCGCCCGGCACGTTGCTGTCGCCCGGTGCCGACGTGCTGATGGCCGGCGGCGCATCGATCATCCTGTTCATCGTCCTGAAGATTTTCGTCTCCAAGACCGCCGATACCCAGTTGTGGGGAGCGGCACTCTACTATTGCGCGTTCCTGGTGAACTACCCGCATTTCGCCGCGTCGTACCAATTGCTCTACCGCGACGCGGGCAAGGAATTCTTCGCGTTCAGGACACGGCCGTGGTTCGCACTGCGGTTGTGGTGGGCGGGTCTGGGCGTGCCGCTGCTGCTCATCGGGTACCTGGTCTACGGACTCACGCAGAACAGCGCGGCCATGATGGGCACGCTGCTCAATGCCATGTTCTTCTTCGTAGGCTGGCACTACGTGAAGCAGATTTTCGGCTGCGTGATCGTGCTATACCTCGAGTCCCTCATCGACCGCCTCAACACCGAATCTCCCTCCGGCCCCGCCATCGACGTTCTTACGCCGCGTGATCCCGAGCAGCGCGGC
>DAORHV010000094.1:0-4898 GCA_035438175.1 Candidatus Peribacteria bacterium | reverse complement strand
GAAAACATTCGAGCAATTCACCAAGAACTGCAAGGACCACGGCGTGTGGGATTTGGTCACGCCCATCATCGATGACAGCAGCAAGGCGTGGCAGCGCGGCCTGGAGAAAGAGTGCGACCTGCTGTTCATCGACGGCGACCACGTCCAGGCGCTGCGCGACTTCCGCCAATGGTCGCAGTTCCTGTGCGCCGGCGCGGTCATCTGCTTCCATGATTACTGTTCCGCGTTCCCGCAGGTCATGCTGGATGTCGACGGTCTGATCGCCGCCGGGGCCGTCGAGGTGATCGAGCAGGCTGAGAAGCTGCTGATCTGCCGCCTGAAGGTGGCGCCCGCCAAACCGATGCTGCCCGGCCGCCTGCCGCCGCCACCGGCACCGCCGCGCGCATTCCCCAAGAAACTGTATCGCTGGTGGGTCGATCAGGGCATGCCGCTGGCCCGCCCGGCGCGCTTCGTCCGCTACCGGCTGCTGGGCTGGCTGTGGCCGGTGCCGTCCGCGCCCGTCCGGACTCCCGCAGGCGCGGCGACGCCGCCCGCCGGCGACGTGGGCTGGGACCAGCAGTTCCTGCAGCGTGCCCAGAGCCGCATCGGCAACGTGGCGGTGGTTATCCCGTGCCACAACTACGGCAAATATTTGGGCGAAGCCATTGAAAGCGTGCTCACGCAGACCGTGCTGCCGCGCGAGATCGTGGTGGTCGACGATTCGTCGTCGGACGACACCGCCGCGGTCGCCGCGAACTACGCGGGCCACGGCGTGCGGTACATGCGCGGCGAGTGGAAGAGCGTGGCCGCCGCACGCAACGCCGGAGCCATGGCCACCGTCGCACCGTTCCTCGTTTTCCTGGACGCCGACGACCGCCTGGGCAGCAACTATATCGACGCCTGCTTGCGGCTGATGGCCGACTCCGCGGTCGGCATCGCCTACGGGGACATGCAGGAGTTCGGCGAAGGGAAGAAGTTCCACTGCATGCCGCAGTTCGACCGTGAGCTGTTGCAGAAGCGCAACTACATTTCGGCGCACGCCATGATCCGCCGCCAGGCGTTCGAGACCGTCGGCGGCTACCGCGAACTGAACAACGCGCACCAGGACTGGGACATCTACAAGCGCATCACCCGTCTGCCGTGGCGCGCCTGGAAAGCCGACACGCTGGTCGAGTACCGCGTACACAAGGACAGCATGTTGCAGACGTATTCGGCCACGCAGCCCACGTACGCGCACCGCGCGGGCCTCACGCACGAACCCATCACCATCTTCACCCCGTTCGCCGGACGCACCGAAGTCTTCGAGCGTTATCTGCACGCGCTGCGGTCGCTGGAATGCGATCCGTCGCTGGTACGCATCCACTGGCTGGATACCAGCGGCAAACCCGAGTTCGAGAAGATGCTGCGCAAAGCCGCGTCGGAGCTGCCGTTCGCGTGCGTCACGTACCGCAAAGCCCCGCTGCCCGCGCTCTGGAACCAGACGCCGGACAAGCTCATCGCCAACCGCGTTTCGGGTGCGGACAACGCGCGCCATTTCTACCAGATGGCGGTGGTGTACGTGTACAACCACATGCTGGTCGGTTGCGACACCGAGTTCCTGATGACCATCGAGGACGACATTGCGCCCGAGCCGTCCACGCTCCGCCGCATGCTGGAGTGCTGGCGCGAAGACACCTCGGCGGTGGTCGCGTCGTATCCGTGCCGCTTCCGCGACTGCCAGATCGTGTGGTCGCGCGAGGGCGGCAAGCGCATGCAGTTCAAAGAGCGCCGCAGCGGCGTGGAAGAAGTTTCCGGCTCGGGATTCGGCTGCTCGTTGTTCCGCTCCAGCATCCTGCGCAAACAGCCCATCCACTACAACGGCGACAAAGCCGACGGCTGGTACGACGACGTGGCGTTCGCGTCCATGCGCTGGCACGGCAAAGTGCTGTGCAACTGGGACTTAATTGTTGAGCATATGGAAAGTTAACGGCTGACCCGCTCTTCCCGCACGATCGCGCCGTTCTCGATGAACAGAATCCGGTCGCAGATTTTTTGCAGGTCCTCGATGCCGTGGCTGACCAGGATCGCCGATTTGCCGGCGCCCTTCATGGCGTGCAGCCGCTCCCAGCACTGGTCCTGGAATTCCACGTCGCCCACGGCCAGGATTTCGTCGAACAGATAGATGTCCGAATCGATGTGCGCCGCCGCCGCGAATCCGAGCCGCAACTGCATGCCCAAGCTGAAGCATTTGATGGGCAGGTCGCGGTGGCTCTCCACGCCCGCGAACCGGATGATGTCATCCGTCTGGCGGCGGATTTCACCGTTGCTGAGCCCGTGCAACAACCCGTGCATGACCACGTTCTCGGCCGCGGTGCGTTCGGGGTGGAAGCCGACGCCGAGCTCGAAGAAGCACGTCATGCTCCCGTCGCGGCGGATGGTTCCCGCGTCCGGCGGCAGGAGTCCGGCCAGCATTTTCAGCAGCGTGGTTTTGCCGCTGCCATTGGGCCCGTACACGCCGACCCATTCGCCGGGCGCCACCGACAGCGACACATCCTTCACCGCGTCGTGGGTCCACTGCTTGCGGTGCTTGCGCCAACGCAGGATGCGGTCTTGCAACAGAGAGGTGGGCACCGTGGCGTGACGGAAGCGCTTCTGCAGGCCGGTGCACGACAAGGCTGTCTTCATGGCTTAATACTCCTGGAGGAAATACCGGCTGCGGCGGATGAATACCGCCGTGCCGGCGATGAAGAATGCGGCGCAAATGGCGGTGGTGACGGCGGTGTGTTCCAGGCTGGGCATGCCGAGCGATCCCACGTACAGCGTCGCGCGGCGGACGTCGTAGAGGAGCAGCGACAGGGGCTGGAAGCGGATGAACGCGTCCATCAGCGACCACAGCGACGGCTGGAACGTGCGCGCGAAGCTGGCCATCGCGCTGCCGACCGGGCCCGAAATGTCGTGCGGATAGGCGATGGGCGTCAGCCAGAACAACACCTGAAGGGCGACCGCCCACAGATGCGGCACGTCGCGGTATTTCAGCGATATCGAACTTAAGATCATGCCGATGCCGAGGCCCAGCAGCGTGGCCTGCACGATGGTCACGACGACATACAGCGCGCCGATCTGCAGCGGCACGCCGGCCCACGCGCCGATCGCAAAGAAAATCAGCAGGTAGGTACTGAGAATAATGACGTGCAGCCAGCCCACGCTGAACATGAGCACGATGCGCGGGAACGACACCTTCTGCACCAACTGCGCTTTCTCCACCAGCACCGACATGCAGGCGACGGTGGTGAGCGCGAAGTGTTCCCACAGCACGATGCCCAGGAACAAGTAAAGCGGATACAAGGGGATGCTGTCGGACACGAACGGACGGAACACGTGCAAAATGACCACGAACTTGGTGAGCGGGAACAGCAGCGACCACAGATACCCCAGCATGGAACCGCGGTACTTCAGCGTGAAATCGCTCCAACCCATGGCGAACACCACGCGCAGCATTTGTTTCCAGCCGAAGCGGCGCACGGAGGACGGCATGTGGCCATGCTAGCACAGGCCCTAAACCGCTTGTGATCGGCGACCCGGCCGATTACCCTCTCTCTGCCATGCCAGACGTCACGTTCCACACTTCCGACGGCCAAGTGAAGAAAGTCACCGCCAAGGACGGCGACACCATTCTGCAGATCGCGCTGGATAACGGCGTGCCGGTGGAGCATGCCTGCGGCGGCAACGGATTCTGCACCACCTGCATGTGCAAGGTGAAGGAGGGGATGGCCAATCTCTCGCCCAGAAACGACCGCGAAGAAAACATGGGCGTGGTGGACGACCCGAACCGCCTGAGCTGCCAGAGCCAGGTGCACGGCGACGTCGCCATCGAAGTGATCGATTACTAGGACAGCAGCGCCTTGATCTCCGGCAGCTTTTTCTCGGCGGCCGCTTTGCCGGCCGCGATGAAATCCGTCGATTTATCGAACCGGAACTGGTTGCCCGTCAGGTGCGGCGTGATCACGACGTCGGCGCTTTTCAGGTCGTCTCGGACCTGATCCTGTCCGGCGGCGATGAACTCGCGCCAGCTTTTGGGCAACACCGGCCACATCCAAGCGTACATGTCGCTGGTCGTATCGGTGCTGATGACCACATCCGGTTTCTGAAATTCGCGCAGCACCGGAGCGGGGATTGCGCCGAAATTGCATAGATCGATGAACGAATCCGTGCCGATGCGCACCGGCTCGAACATGGTCGGGATGGCGCTGCTGGCCAGCATGGCGTCCAGCAGTTTGGTTTCGGGCGGAAAGACGTGCGGCTCGATGCAGTCCAAAAACATCGTCGTGAATCCGGGCCGTACGATGCGGTGCCATGGTACCGGCTTCTTTACGCGGCCGGCCGTGCATACGAACGGGATCGTGCAGTCGCCGATGCGCGCGTCGCCCACGATCGGCCGCAGGATCTTCGCCAAATCCGGCCGCAGCCAGCCGCCGTGCAATCCCTGCGTCAGCATGCCGCCGGTCACGCGCACCATCTTGCGCAGCCGGATGTAGCGGGCCATTTCGATGATCTCCTCCAGCGGGTGCCCCAGCGCGTACACGCCGCCGATAATGGCTCCCATGCTGTTGCCGCCCACGCAGTCGGGGCGGAAGCCCTCGCGTTCGAGCACGCTCAAAGCGCCGATGCTCGCCAATCCGAACGCGCTGCCGCCGGAGAGCGACATGCCCCAGCGCACCCGCTTACTTGGAAGAAAGCGCGGTGATTTTCTGCTTCACGCCTTCGTTGTACGGCTCGATGCGGTTGATGCGGCGGTAGGCTTCCTCGGCCTTGTCGCTCTGGTTCAGCTGGAGGTAGCACTCGGCCAGCAGGTTCAGGAGTTCGGTGTCGCGCGACATGCGGGCGGCTGCCTTCTCCAGCAGCGGAGCGGCGTCGGCGTAGCGCTTGGCGGCGATGCACGC
>DAORHV010000093.1:0-4899 GCA_035438175.1 Candidatus Peribacteria bacterium | reverse complement strand
CCCCGCATCGTGGTCAAGCAGGCACAGCAGCGCGGCGGCATCGGCGGAAACTGGAACGCGTGCATGAAGCACGGCAACGCGCCGCTGGTGCAATACCTCTTCCAGGACGACATTTGGGACTCGACGTATTTACAAAAGAGCGTGGAAGCGTTGACCTCGGACGAAACGCTGGCGCTCACCGCGGCCAACCATTTCTACCGCGACGACCAGGGCCAGGACATCGGCGGGCGCTACGGCGAAATCAAGGCGCTGCGCGACGGGATGTTCCGCGGTAAAGGCGACGGCAAGAAATTCCTGATGGATTGGATTGCGCAGGGGCTTGCCCCGAACCTGATCGGCGAACCGAGCTTCGTGCTCATGCGCCGCACATGCATGGAGCAGGCTGGACCCTTCGTGGAGGACATGCCGCAGTTCCTGGACGTGGAGTACTGGACACGCATGCTGCTGACCGGCGGCTGGTACGGCATCCGCGAAAATCTCGGCACGTTCCGCGTGCATCCCGACGGCGCAAGTGCGCGAAACGAGCGCTCCGGCCAGGGCATGTTCGACCGCTTCCGCTGCTTCCAGAAACTGATTTCCACGCTGCCGCGCGGTCCCGAGCGCAAAGCCGTGATCGGGGCACGCAACCAGAGCTTGGAGGAGATGATCGATAAATTTTTCAACCGCGTGAAAGGCGGCAAGAAAGTCACGGGTGGTGGTGGAAAAAAGACGCGCGCGCTGCAATGGTCCGATTATCCGATTTTGCTGGGTGGAGTAGTGAGGTACATCCTGCGCACACCCTGGAGAATGTCCGAACACAAGAAGCCGGCGAAGCAGCCGTCATAAAGGGTACGAGCGGTTGCGTGCGGAGATGCGTCGGCGCTACGCTGCCCTCCAGACTCCGTTTCCGCTTCCACCAACCATCATGAAGCTCGATACCCTCTTCAGGCGTGCAGTCTCCATCGGCATGGATCATGACCCGCGCGGACGCGCGCCGATTGAGAAAATGCTGAAGAAACAGCAGGCCCGTTTCAAAGACATGAAGCCCAAAGACCGCGAGTATTTCGACGAACAGCGCACCTGGAACCCGTACCCGGACTGCCGCATCATTTACGGCGACGGCGACCGCGACATGAAGACACTCATGGTGGGCGTGGACATCGAGACGCCCGAAATCCTGCTGGCCGACCGCCTTCGTGAGAAAGGAACGCCCATCGACGGGTTGTTCATCCACCACCCGGAAGGTCGTGCGTTGGCCGACCTGGAGAAAGTGATGCCGATGCAGGTGGACGTGCTCGCCCGCGTGGGCGTGCCGGTCAACCAGTCCGAAGCGATGCTCCGCCCGCGCATGGACCGCATCTGGCGCTCCATCCACGCCGACAACCTGTTCCGCGTCGAGCGCGCCGCCGAACTCATGGACATCCCCGCCTTCTGCATCCACACCATTACCGACAACCTGGTGTGGGCGTTCATGGAAAAGCACATCTGCAAGGGCGAATACGACGAACTGGGCGACGTGCTGAACGCCATCCTGGAAATCCCCGAGTACAAGTACTACGCCAAGAAGGGCAACCCGCCGATCATCGTGAGCGGCGGCAAGACCAGCCGCCCGGGCAAGGTCACGGCCACCGAGTTCACCGGCGGCACCAACGGACCGGAGGAATTCTACGAGGCCAAGGCGCGCGCCGGCGTCGGCTGCGTGCTCTCTATGCATGCCGGCGAGAAAGCCGTGGAAGAAGCCAAGAAGCACCACATCAGCATCATCCAGTGCAGCCACATGGCCTCGGACGCCATCGGCATCAACCTGCTGCTGGACATGCTGAAGAAGGACGAACCCAAGCTGAAGATCATCGAGGCCTCCGGCTTCATCCGCGTCGAGCGCAAGAAGTGGTAAAGAAGGGCTAGCACATCGCAAGAACCCACCGACCGACCCGGCAATCGTTGACCGCCGGGTTCGTCGGCGTACAGTGCTGCCCTCATGCCCGAACGCGAACCCCAATTCAACGCCTCGTTCACCCTCGTCCGCCAGCGCGAGGACGACGCCGAGCACAAGTGGCGCATCGACGAATCCCATCAGCAGATCGTGGTGGAAGAAGGGCTGATGGATGAACCCGACGTGGCCATCGGCGAGGACGTTTTTCACCGCCGCATGGTCGTGGCATTGGGCGTCCCGGCCTCCAAATTGCCCGACGTACTGGACGCCGCCGAGGAGTTGGGTGGCTTTCTGGATATGCGGAAGCGCGAACTTCGCGACGAAATCATCCGCCGTTTGCGCACTGCGCTGGGCATGCCCTCGCCCGAAGAAGAGGACCAAGACGCCTAGGAGTGATGCGCCGGGACCACCGAGAACAGTGCGCCGTCCGGCTTCAGGAACGACCGCTCGATGGCGAAAATCTTTTCACGGACGCGCTTACGCTGGCCGGAGATATTCGGTTTATTGAAATTCACCGGAACATACGTGGCGGCCGCATAGCAATCCACGACCACGTCCGCCAAGCCCCGCAGTTCCGGATACAGCACGGCTGCCTCTTTCAATTCCACCGGCAGCAGCACGACGCGGTCCGGGTCCAGGAGAACGGCGCACCGGCGCTTCAAATCCATCAGGATATCCAGCACCTGCGCGATGTGCTCCTCCTCCGGAGCGAGGGCGATCGCGGTGTCCACCATGTCGGCCATCAGGGGGTAATCGGCCGGATCGATGACCACCGGCCGCGGTCCTTTCGGCTCCAATGCGGCCGCACACTCGGCCCAATGCACGACCGGCTCGCTTAAGCCGGCGCCGACTTCGACCAATTGCTTGTGCGGATCGATCTGAAAACCCGGCATCATGACCTGGTACTGCTTCCGGAGCCGTGAACTGATGACATAGCCCCATTCCGATTCGCCGACCGAAAAACGGCAACGCAACCCGTCGTCGCCCGAGTACGGCGAACACGTCAGCGTGTACCCGTCATTCAACGACGTCAGTTGGGTCTGGTACGGCCTGTCCTTATGCGAATGCTCCGGATGGGGATGCAGGAGTTCGTAACGCCGGCCGCCGTACTCGAATGTGCGATGCCAGGACATGAATACCCGCGGGAACGCGGGGCGCGCATTCTACAAAATGGCCGTGGAACTGCAAACAAATCGTTCGCGGTACTACTTGGCGGCCGTCATGGCCTTGGATCCGGCGCCGGACTCCTTCACGACAGCCGTGAAGATCTCCGGGTGGTGGATGGCCAACTCGCTCAGGGACTTGCGGTCGAGCGTGATCTTCTTGAGGATCAGGGCGTGGATGAGGCGGGAGTACGAGGTGCCGTTGAGCTTGGCGGCGGCGCTGATGCGCACGTTCCACAGCGAACGGAAGTCGCGCTTCTTGCGGCGGCGGTCGCGGTACGCGTTCTGACCGGCCTTGATGACGGCTTCCTTTCCCTTCTTCACCGTGGTCCGCTTCATGCCGCGGTAACCTTTGGTCAGAGCCTTCAGGGCTTTGACGCGACGATGCCTGTGAATACCACGTTTAACGCGCATGGGAGTGTGTTAGGAGTTCGGGAGGAGGTAGCCCAGGTTGCGGGAATCGGAGGGGTTGAGCATGCGGGTGCGGTTCAAACGCTTCTGGCGCTTGTTCTTCTGCATGAGCAGGTGGTTCCGGCTGTTGCGCTGGAACGCGATGCGTCCGCTGCCGGTTTTCCGGAAGCGTTTCTTGGCGCCGCTGTGAGACTTCAATTTGGGCATGGACGCAGGAGTATAGACAGAATAATGACGAATGCAAAGCCTAATTTGCAGGCGCCGGGTCGGTCGGGCTGGGACCGCTGGCGGAGCGCTTGGGACGCAGGATGACGATGAAGTGGTTTCCCTGGCGCTTGATGGGCTGGTCGACCTCGGCGGCATCCACCAGGCCGTCCACGAACTTCTTGAGCTTGTTGATGCCGTACTCCTTATTGGAGAGCTCGCGGCCGCGCAGCACGATGCTGACTTTGACCATGTGGCGCTCACCCAGGAATTCGCGCACGCGGTTGGCCTGGCGGTCCAGGTCGCCCACGTCGGTGCGGAAGCCGAACCGGATGGCCTTCACTTCGGTCTGCTTGCTGTGCGACTTCTGGCGCTTCTCCTTCTTCTTCAGCTGGTAGAGGTAGCTGCCGTAATCGCCGATCTTCACGACCGGCGGATTGGCCTTGGCGGCGACTTCGATGAGATCCAGCTCCTGTTCCTGGGCCATTTTCAGCGCTTCGGCGGTGGGCATGCGCTTGGCTTCGCCGTCGTCGCCGACCAACAAAACCTCCGGCGTGCGGATCTGTTCATTGGACTTCGGGCGGTTCAGGAATTCACGGGGTGATTTGCCGTAACTGTAGTGTTGTCGCAGGGAGAGAATGGGGAAGAAACCGCGCCGTAGGATGGCGAATATTCGGCTTACGGTCAAGCAGAACGCGGTTTTAGACCTATGGACAGGCGACGGCGAACAGGCCGGGAGCGGCGGTCGGCTTCAGGCACGGGTGGGTCAGCACGCCGGCCACCGTCTCGGGCGGATAGTACGAAGTGAACGCATCGCTGGCGTACACGAACACCGGCGCCGGGAAATCCAGCAAGAAAGTGCGGCGCTGCTCGGGGGTGCCGTACATCAGCCGTTCCCACGCGCTGTACTCCGGCGATACGAATACGCCCGGCGCCACGACTTCGGCCTTCGGCATGTAGCCCAGGACCCACGGGGCGCTCAGGTTCTCCAGCACCAGGACATGCGCTCCGGCAGGTACCTGCCCTGCGGCGGTCTGGATGGCCCGCAGATGGGCGGGTGCGATTTGCGGCTGGATTTCGGCCAGGTGCTGCAGCGCGAACACGCACTGGATTGCCATGGCCGCGGCGGCGAACCAGCGCACCGCGCGGTCGCGGTTGAACCACAGGCGCTCGAGTCCGCATGCCGCGAACGGCAGCAGGAAGAAGTCC
>DAORHV010000092.1:0-4984 GCA_035438175.1 Candidatus Peribacteria bacterium | reverse complement strand
CGTCGGCCTGGGTGATGTACTTGCTGCGGGCGATTTCCCCCAGCGGCTGGCCGTGGGTCACGCGCTCGAACCACTTCTTCAGTTCGCGCATCGGGATGCGGCGCACGCGGGCGGCCTGCACCGACTCTGCGACGTCAAAAATCTTCAGAACGCCGTCGCGGGTCTTGGCCGACACCGGCATCATCTTGGCGAAGCGGCAGAAGTTCAGCATGAGCTGCACGTCGGCCATCTTGGCTTTGCGGGCCTCGCCTTTCAGCGTGTCGATTTTGTTGACCAGAATGATCATTCCCTTGCCCGACTGCACGATGAGGCTGGCGATCTTCTTATCCTGCTGCGTCACCTCGGGCAGCGTGGCGTCCAGCACCAGCACCGCCACGTCGCAGTTGTCCACCGCCTGTACCGTGCGCAGCATCGAATAGCGCTCGATTTCGGGCAGCGTGCGGGTGTGCTTCTTAATGCCGGCCGTATCCACCAGGATGTACGGATGCTCGTTGTAATGCACCAGCGTGTCGGTGCTGTCGCGGGTCGTACCGGCGATGTCCGACACCAGCAGGGCGGCCTGTTCGCGCTGGGCGTCGTTCATCATGGCATTCACGAGCGAGCTCTTGCCCACGTTCGGTTTGCCCACGATGGCGATGCGCAGCACGGTGTCGGTGCGCTCCTCGCTGCGGCCGAAGTGCAGCTTTTTCAGTTCATCGGCGATGGCGTCGCGCAGCTCATCGATGCCGCGGTTGTGGGTGGCGCTGATGTGCAGCGTCACGTCGCCCATGCGGATCTCATGCGGCTGCGGAGCCACTTCGTCGGCGATCTCGTCGTTGTCGATTTTGGTGAGCGTCACGATGACCGGCACGTGGCGTTTGCGCTTCTTGCGCAGCACGTCGATGATCCGGTGGTCGTCTTCGGTCAGCTGTTCCTTGCCGTTGATGGTGAGCAAAATAAGGTCGGCATGTTCCAGTGCCAGCATGGACTGGCCGTACACGTCGGACTCGAAATCCTTGTCGTCGGTGGCGCCCATGCCGCCGGTGTCGACCAGCAGGTAGCTCACCTCTTCGGTGTCCATGCGCTCCGAAATATGGTCGCGGGTGGTGCCCGGAATATCGCTTACGATGGCGCGGCGCTTTCCAACCATGCGGTTGAACAGCGTGGACTTGCCGGTGTTGGGCCTGCCGATGATGGCGACCGTGGGCAATTTGGCCATGCGCCCCAGTGTACACCGCTTCGGGACTTCTTCTTAGGCTTTTTTCAGCGGAGTGGATTCGCGGACATCGGCGATCTCGATCGCGCGGTCGCCGTATTGCTTCAGAATGTCATGGATGATGGCCAAGGGCATGCTGTAGCCCATGTCTTCCCAGCCCAGCGCCTCCAGGCGGAAGGCCTGAACTCCAGCTGCGCTCTTGTGAATGCGGGAATCGCGGCCGGCAAGCGTTACATCGGCCACCACGCCGGATTTGGACGCGGGGTAGTCGATGGGCGTGCCGGCGTAAAAACCTTCCGCTGTCTTGAAGTGCTGCGAGCGGTCATCCAAGCCAACGCGCATGACCGCAGTCAGACGCAATTGCTTTGCGTAGGCATCTTTATCCACGTCGCCGCCCTTCAGCCGGAGGTTGGCCATGCCCACCGCCATCTGCAGGAGCGGAGTGCTGTCGCCGGTGCCCGGTTTCGGCAGGTCGTCGGATTTACGCGGGCGGAACACGATCGGCGTGGTCATTCCGCCCAAACCCTGATCGCGTACTCCGCTAAAGGCCAGGATATCGCGCACGGCGTGCATCTGCGAAGCCATGCGATAGACCACGCCGATGATTTTGGAGTGGTCCTCGAATCCGCTCAGGCGTCCTTTGGGGATACTCGCCCAGACGCGTTCGAACGCCTGCACCACGCAGGCGGCCAGCGGGTCGGATTTCATTTTCTCCAGGTCGAAGTTGGCGAATACCACCTGCCGCATGTGGTCTTTTTCGGCATCCCAATAATCCAATGCATCACGCGGCGGCAGACTGGAAATTTGCTGCAAGTGTCCGCCGAGGAACGGCGCGACGTTATCGGCGGCGGAAATCGTGCTGGGCATAAAGAAGAGTTTTCGGCCGCATATAAAAGTGCAAGCCCCCGCGCATGTCAACTTTGTTGCGCGGGCGGCGCGCGCTTTCCCGCAAATACTGGCGGAGGACGGGCCGAAGCCCTAGGATGTCGCCATGCCGAATTACGAGCCGACCAAGGTCGAGTCCAAGTGGCAGAAGAAGTGGGACGATGCCAAAGCGTTCGAGGCCGACCTCAGCGATGCCAAGGATAAGTTCTACTCCATGGTGATGTTCCCGTACCCGAGCGGCGACAAGCTGCACGTGGGCCACTGGTACAACTTCGCTCCCGCCGACAGCTACGCCCGTTTCCAGCGCATGAAGGGCAAGAGCGTGTTCTGCCCCATGGGCTTCGACGCGTTCGGACTGCCGGCCGAGAACTACGCCATTAAGACCGGCATCCATCCCAACGAGTCCATCGCCAAGAACGTGCAGACCATGATTGCTCAGCTCAAGCGCATCGGCTGCATGTACGACTGGGACAAGATGGTCAACACGTCCACGCCGCAGTACTACCGCTGGACGCAGTGGCTGTTTCTGGAAATGCTGCGCCACGGCCTGGCCTACAAGAAGAAGGGCAACGTGAACTACTGTCCCAAGGACCAGACCGTGCTCGCAAACGAGCAGGTGGTGGAGGGCAAGTGCGAGCGCTGCGGCACCGAGGTGGTGCAGAAGTCGCTGGAGCAGTGGTATTGGAAGATCACCGACTACGCCCAGAAATTGCTCGACGGTCTGGACGGTTTGGACTGGCCCGAGAAGACCAAGATCATGCAACGGAACTGGATCGGCCGCAGCGAAGGCGTGAACATCAAGTCACGCATCAAAGATTTAGGTGACGAGTTCGAAGTCTATGACTCGGTGCCGCAGACGTTCATGGCCCAGACCTTTACGGTCATTGCGCCCGAGCATCCGCTGCTTCTGAAAATGATCAAAGGCACCCCGCAGGAAGCCGAGATCCTGGCGTTCGTCGATAAGATCAAAAAGAAGAAAGCCGCCAAGCGCTTCAACTTCGATGAAGACGTGGAAGGTATCTTCACCGGCCGCTACGTGGACAACCCGTTCGGCACCGGCGACCTGCCCATCTGGGTGGCGTCGTTCGTGGTCATGGACTACGGCACCGGCATCGTGCACTGTTCGGCCCACGACCAGCGCGACTTCGCGTTCGCCAAGAAGTACGGCATTCCGCTGCGCCCGGTCATGTTCCCGTCCGACCCGCAGGAAGCCGAGAAGGTAAAGAACCTGGACATCTGTTACTCCAAGGAGCCTGAGGCCGTCATGCAGCAGCCCGAGAAGTTCAAGGGCCGCAAGTGGGGGGAGGTCCGCCCGGACATCATCAATTTCATGGAGAAGGACATGAAGATCGCCAAGCGTTCGGTGCACTACCGCCTGCGCGACTGGCTGGTCAGCCGCCAGCGCTACTGGGGAGCGCCGATCCCGGTCGTCTACGACCCGGAAGGCAATCCGCATCCGGTGCCGGAAGAGCACCTGCCGTGGACGTTGCCCACCGACGTGGAGTTCCGCCCGACCGGCGAGTCGCCGCTCAAGCTCAGCAAGGAATTCGTCGAGCGCACCGAGAAGATCTTCGGCAAAGGCTGGCGTCCCGAATACGACACCATGGACACCTTCGTGTGTTCCAGCTTCTACGAGCTCATGTACCTGGGCGGCCACCAGCAGGAGCCGTTGTCGCAGCACCCCGGTGTGACGGAGCTCATCGATGTGAAAACAGAGAAGAGCTGGATGCCGGTGGACATGTACATCGGCGGTCCCGAGCACGCCTGCATGCACCTCATCTACGCGCGTTTCGTGATGATGGCACTCAAAGATTTCGGCTACGTGGAGCACTCCGAGCCGTTCAAAAAATTAGTTCATCAAGGACTTATCACCAACCAGGGTGCCAAGATGTCCAAGAGCAAAGGCAACGTGGTCAGCCCGGATACGTTCGTGGACTACCACGGCTCCGACGTGTTCCGCCTGTACCTCATGTTCATGGGTCCGTTCACCGACGGCGGTGACTGGAGCGACACCGGTATCCGTGGAACGGATAGGTTCGTGCAGCGCATGTGGCGCACCGTCAGCGAGAAGGCCAAGGCGGGTGTGACCGACGACGCGCAGACGCTGGCCGCCGTGCACAAGTCCATCAAGAAGGTCGCCGAGGACATCGAAAAACTGCACTTCAATACCGCCATTTCCACGCTCATGGAAATGCTGAACGTCATCGAAGCCAAGGAGTCGTTGTCCATGGAGAGTGCCCGCGCCATCGCGCTCTTGCTGTCGCCCATCGCCCCGCATTTGTCCGAAGAATTGTGGGAGCTGCTGGGCGGCAAAGGATTCGCCATGGACCAGCAATGGCCCGCCTATGACGCCAAGTACCTGGTGCAGACCACGCTGAAGATCGTGGTGCAGGTGAACGGCAAGCTGCGTGCCACGCTGGAAGTCCCGGCCGATACGCCAGAAGCCGAGATCCTGGCCAAGGCCAAAGCCGATCCGCACGTGCAGAAATTCCTGGAGGGCAAAGCGCCCAAGAAGGAAATTTATGTGAAGGGCAAACTGGTCAGCCTGGTGATCTAAGCAGCCGTCGTCAGCCGGTCGTACGTTCCGCGCAGCGCTTTCAGCAGTCGCGAGGCCGAAGCGATCAGCGCTTTTTCCTGCGTGGAGTGTTCGTTGGCGATGGTCGCGACCGGAAGCACGGTCGCCTGCGGCGTCACGTCCGGATACAGCGCCGCCAGCTTGTTGCGGATGGCGCCCACTTCCACGAAGCAGTGGCCGCCCACCGGCGCCGCTCCGCCGCTGGATTCGGTGGTCGCCGCAAGCGCGGCCTGGATCAGCGGAGCGTCCGGCGGAGTAAAGCAGCCGGGGATCACCGGGCCGGCATGCACGTCGGCGTTCGCCAGGTGCAGCACGCGCTGGATCGCGAT
>DAORHV010000091.1:0-5062 GCA_035438175.1 Candidatus Peribacteria bacterium | reverse complement strand
GAGCAGGCCTTCTTCGTGGTCCATGCCGGCCAATTCATCTTCATTCAGCAAATCACCTTCCGGCGGCGTGTGCCGGATGACGAACGTATGCAATCGGCGCTGCGCGACCATGAAAAAAGGTTAAAAAAAATCGGGCGGCGATGATGCCAGCCCGATTCTTGGAATTCAAGGAAGTCGCTCTATTTCTTGAGGTCCAGCATGTCGATGACCTGCTGGTAGCTCTCCGGCTTGTTCATGCGCAGGTAGTTCAGGAGCTTGCGGCGCTTGGCGACCTTGGCCAGCAGTCCGCGGCGGGCGGAGTTGTCCTTCTTGTGATCCTTCAGGTGCTTGGTCACCTCGGTGATCTCCTTGGTGAGGATGGCGATCTGGACCGACGGCGAGCCGGTGTCCTTGGCGTGCGTGCGGTGCTTGGTGATCAGGTTCTTCTTGGCGGTGCGCTTGAGGGCCATGGTCGTGGAGAGGTAAGAAGGAGGAAAGAAAACTGCCGCAGGGAAAAGCGTGTTCGGGCCTCGCCGTGCGGGGTAACGCAGGGCAAAGCGCGACAGTGGACGGTATTCTATGCACGGAGGCCGTCAGTGTCAACTTTCCTCACTTTTCAGGTGTGCAAAAACATGCGCGGACACGTGGAACCCCGGCCGCGCACTGAAGCGCGCGGCCGGGAATCCCTGAGACAGTATCGGACAGATCAGCTGATCTCGAAGAACAGCTCTGCGCACCGGATTTCAGTCCACCGGAGCAGGCAGGACGCACCGTCCGTGCCGACTTCCAGGTCGAACGAATAGTCGAGACCCGCACCCACCGTCACCGGGCGGCCTACATTGAGGCTCGCCAGATACGGGGTGTTGGTCAGGTTCCGGATCCAGATGGTGATCGCCCCGGGCTTGCAGCGGATAATGAAACCGCTGTTGGGGTTGTGCTGCACGCCTTGCAGTTCGATCCCGTTCTGGAGCACCGAAACCCGTGCCGTCCTCGACTGAAACAGAGGCATGAAACGCGGCCCTCCTTTGGGCCCCATCTGTGCGTAACGCCGGCGCAGTCATCTGTTCGTGACGCCGGTGGTCTTCCGACTGCGGAGAATCGGAACAAGACCGGCGTCAGACGTTCTCAAGGATCGCACCGGAGAATGGTTCTCCGGATAATGCATACTATAAAATATTTATATAAATTTTGCAATAATGACACGCGGAACCCCGGCCGTGCAGAACGCACGGCCGGGAGCCCCTGAGAGATGCTTCAATCACGGAACACGAGGGACAGGATCACGACGCGGCGACGCGGAAGCGCAATACCGCGCTGCGGTCGCCGGTCCAGAGCAGGGTCTGGTCGATGCTCTCGGTCGGGGTGAACCGGAAGATGTGCCCCGTGTTGGGCGCGAGCTGGACGTCGGGGGTGTCGTCGATCGCCGACGAGACCATGCGGACTTCGGAGGTCTCGCCCAAGCGGTTGATGAACTCCACCTCGACCTCCTTCCCCGGCTGGCAGTCGATGCTGAAGTCGTAGCCGCGGCGGGCCTTCGGGCCGGTGATCTCCCGGCCGTTCTGACGGACAGTAACGCTCGCGCTCGTAGAATCGAACAGAGACATGGGACCCTCCTCAGGTCGCATTGTGTGCCGGCGTGGCTGTGAAAGAAACTGAGTGCGCCGGCAGTCTCGCGACGACTCGCATCGCGACAGTGCCGGCGTCTCCAAACTCTCAAGGATCACACCGGAGAACGGTTCTCCGGATAAGATATATTATACAATATTTATCAAAATTTAGCCATTATGAGTGGACAATCGTTCACCCGGAAGAGTAGTCTCCAGCAATCACTCGTTGTGCTACCATCCCCTCCTATGACGCCCCTCTACATTCTCGCCGGCCTGACCTTCCTCGTCGTGTGTTACGGCGTGTTCCTGCTCAGCAAGAAGCCCGCCATCGTCACCGATACCACCGACTGGAAGAAGGAAATCGCCGATCTGGAGAAGGACATGGCGGCCATGAAGAAGGACCTGGAAACCGAGAAAGCCGAGAAGAACAAACTGAGCGGCGCCAACAAACAGATGTTCGCCGAGAACACTCGCCTGAAGGCCGAGATGGATTCGGTCGCCAAGGAGCGCGACACGCTGCAGAAAACCATGACCAAATTCGAGACCATGCGCGAGCAGCAGGAGCGCGAACACCACAAACTGATTGAGAAACAGGAGGCCGCGCTGGTGGCCCTGCAGGAGGAACGCAAGCGCGTGCTGGACGACGAGGTCGCCGCCAAGGAATTGGAGGAGCAGGAGCGCGACCGTCTGTGGAACGACCACGAGAACACCGTCATCGCCTCACTCATCGACTTGTGCAAACAGCCGCATCTGCAGTTCCGCTCGTTTACGAACAACAACCTGCCGGACGATTTCGACGGCAGTCTGAAACCGGACTTCCTGATCGACTTCCTGAACCAGTACGTGCTGTTCGACGCCAAGGTCAGCAAGGCCGAGAACCTGCAGGTCTACATCGATGACCAGGTGAAGAAGACCACCGACAAGATCAAAAAGAATGCGAAGATCTACCCGCACGTGTTCCTGGTGGTGCCGGCCGAAGCCATCGGCAAGCTGAAGAAGCTGATGTACGCCAAGGACCAGTACTACTTCTACGTGGTGTCGCGCGAGGCCCTGGCGCCGATCCTGGCCATGCTCAAGCGCATCTCCACCTACGAACTGGCCGAGACGCTGGACCCGCAGAAGCGCGAGAACATCATTAATATGATCGCCGAACTGGCCACGCACATCAGCTACCGCAACGCACATGAATTAATCCTGACGAAGATGGGCGCCGACACCCTGGACCGCGTGTCGCGCACCGATCCCGAGCTGGCGTCCGAAGTCGAACAGAAGCGTCAGGAGAAGAAGTTCTCCACGCTGCAGCTGTCCGAGATCAAGCGCATCGCCGCGTCGCTCACCGAGCAGAACAACGAAATCCAGGACCTCGCCTCACCGAAGGCGCAGGTGACGAAGAAAGACCTGGGCGCAGCCAAAAACTCGTTGCTGCAGAACATGCTGTAAACCAGTCCGCACGTTCCGCCGCCGCTCCGATTGGGGTAGGATCCAGTTCCATTCCGCATGCTCGATAACGACGCGATCTTCGGCCACTTGAATCCCCTGCAGCGCCAGGCCGTGGAAACGCTGGAAGGCCCGGTGCTCATTCTGGCCGGAGCCGGTTCGGGCAAGACGCGCGCGCTCACGCACCGCATCGCGAACCTGATGGCGCAGGGCATTCCGCCGTGGAACATCCTGGCGGTGACCTTCACGAACAAGGCCGCCAACGAAATGAAGGCGCGCATCCGCAAACTGCTGAAAATCGCCGACGACGCCGGCAACGACCCGGCGCATCTGCCGCACATGGGAACGTTCCACTCCATTTGCGTGCGCATGCTGCGCCGCGACATCCAGAGCATCGGACGCGACCGCAACTTCGTGATCTACGACGGCGACGACCAGGACAAGGCGATGGGCATGGTGCTGAAGGAACTGCAGATCGCCCCCGAGGAACTGAAATCACGCGCCGCGCTGTCGGCCATAGGCCGTTTTAAGTGCGAAGCCATGTCCCCCGCCTCGGTGAAGGCTCAGGCCACCACCTGGCAGACCAAGCGCCTGTCCGAGATTTACTCCAAGTACCAGTCCATGCTGAAGGAGAGCAACGCGCTGGACTTCGACGACCTGCTGAACGAGACGCTGTGCATGCTCCAGGAATGCCCCGACGTGCTGAAGCGCTATCAGACGCAGTGGCAGTACCCGCACGTGGACGAGTACCAGGACACCAACCACGTCCAGTACAAGCTGGTGAGCCTGCTGGCCGAGCAGCACCGCAACGTGTGCGTGATCGGCGACCCCGACCAGTCCATTTACGCGTTCCGCGGCGCCGACATCCGCAACATTCTGGAATTCAAGAACGAGTACAAAGACGCGGTTACCATCAAGCTGGAGCAGAACTACCGCTCCACGCAGCTGATCTTGGACGCCGCCGACGGCGTGATCGCCGCCAACCCCGACCGTCCGCCCAAGAAAATGTGGACCGAGCGCAAGACCGGACCCAAGATCGTGCTGGAGGAAGTCGGCGACGAGCGCGCCGAAGCCGAGCGCGCCATCCGCTCGGTGATGGAACATCAGAAAGCCGGCGTCAGCCTGTCGGACCAGGTGATTTTGTACCGCACCAACGCCCAGTCGCGTTTGTTCGAAGAGGCCTGCCTGCGCCTGGGAGTCGCCTACCGTATCGTGGGCGGCGTGAAATTCTACGCCCGCCGCGAAGTAAAAGACGTGCTGGCGTACCTGTTCACGGTTCTGAACCCCAGCGATACCATCTCGCTGCTGCGCGTGATCAACGTGCCGTCGCGCAAGATCGGCAACACGACCATGGGCCGGCTGCAGCAGTACTGCAACGAACGCAGCCTGAGTCTGTGGCAGGCCATCAAGCACATCGAAATGGTGGACGGCTTGAACGAACCCGTGAAGAAGCGCCTGTCCGACTTCGGCATGTCCATCACCAGGCTCCAGCAGCGCGCGACCGAAGTGACGGTCAGCAACCTGACGACCGAACTGCTGAAGGAAGTCGGCATGGAGAAATGGCTGCGCGACGGCACCGAGGAAGGCGAAACGCGCTGGCAGAACGTGCTCGAGTTGCTGTCGGTCATGCATAAATACGACACGCTGGAGCCGCATCTGTCGCTGACCAGCTTCCTGGAGGAAGCCGCGCTGATCTCCGAGGTGGACAAGCTGGAAGCACCCGGCGACGCGCTGACGCTGATGACGCTGCACCTCTGCAAAGGACTCGAGTTCCAGTCGGTCATCGTTGCCGGCTGTGAGGAAGGCGTGTTCCCGCACAGCATGTCGCACATGGACAAGGCCCAGCTGGAGGAAGAGCGCCGCCTGATGTACGTGGGCATGACGCGGTCCAAGGAGCATCTGCGCCTGATGTACGCCCGCAGCCGCATGCTGTGGGGCGAGACGCAGAGCAACGTCCGCAGCCGCTTCCTGGACGACATCCCGAACAGCGTGCTGGAGGTGAAGAGCGACACCATGGACAGCCGCTACGGCTGGCTCAG
>DAORHV010000090.1:0-5091 GCA_035438175.1 Candidatus Peribacteria bacterium | reverse complement strand
TGCTGGAGCGCGCGGTGTGTCTGGACGAGAAGCACGGCGGCGGATCGCTGACGGCGTTGCCGATCATCGAGACGCAGGCCGGCGACATCGCCGCGTACATTCCGACCAACGTGATCTCCATTACCGACGGCCAGATCTTCCTGGAGTCGGACCTGTTCCACAAAGGCATCCGTCCGGCCGTGAACGTGGGTACCTCGGTGTCGCGCGTCGGCTCGGCCGCCCAGCAGAAATCCATGAAGAAAGTGGCCGGCAAACTGCGCCTGGATCTGGCCCAGTACCGCGAACTGGCGGTGTTCGCCCAGTTCGGCTCCGACCTGGATGCCGCCACCAAGAAGCAGCTCGACCGCGGCGTCCGCCTGACGGAGATCCTGAAGCAGAACCAGTTCGCGCCGCTGTCCGTGGGCGAGCAGGTTGCGCTGCTGTACATGGCCATCAACGGGTACTGCGACGACATCCCGGTGGCCGAGGTCCGCGGCTTCGCCGATCGCTTTCTGCGCGCGATGCAGACCAAGCACTTCGATCTGCTGAAGACGCTCTCCACCCAGCTGACGCCCGAAGCCGAAGACCAGCTGAAGCGGTTGATCGAAACCAACAAGTCGGCGCTGGCTCCGGCCGGAACCGCCGCGCCGGAAACCCCGGCCGCCGCCGAAGCCAAGCCTGAACCGAAGGCCGAAAAGAAGAAAGAAGAGACCAAGCCGAAAGCGAAGCCCAAAGCCAAGAAGGCGTCCAAGTAGTCCCCCTCCTCCCCGATTTCCATGGCGCGCAGCCTCCGCGACATCCAGCGCAAGATGAAGTCGATCAAATCGACTCGTCAGGTCACCAAAGCCATGGAGCTGGTGGCCGCCTCCAAGATGCGCAAAGCGGTGGCGCATGCCCAGGCGCTCCGGCGCTACGCGCTGCATGCGTGGGACATCCTGCTGTCAGTCGGCCGCGCGCACGCGCAGGGCCACCCGTTTCTGGTGCAGCGCAAAGTGAAGCGCGTGCTGGCGATCGTATTCACCTCCGACAGAGGCTTATGCGGCAGCCTGAACGTGCAGCTCATGCGTTCGCTGCAGACGTACATCGCCAAACTCAGCGAACTGAAAACCTATGAGTCCATCGACTTCATCACCGTCGGCCGCAAGGGCCACCAGATGCTCACGCGCCAGAAGCGCGAGGTCATCGCCACGTTCCCGTCGCTCTCCAGCCACCCGACTATTAAAGACGTGGCCCCCATCTGCAAACTGGCGATCGATGAATTCAGCAAAGGCACCTACGACCACGTCGTGCTGGCGTACACCGATTTCATTTCACCGGTGCTGCAGCAGACCGCCGTGAAGGTGCTGCTCCCCTTCTCGCCCAGCGAAGTGCGCGACGTCCTGTCGGACATCCAGGAGCAGCGCCGCAAAACCAAGGAGGAGCAGGAGATGCACCACATGGACATGGGCAAGGTGCAGGAATACATCTTCGAGCCGTCACCGACCGAAGTGCTGGAAGTCATCCTGCCGCAGCTCACCGAAACGCAGGTGTTCCAGGCGGTGCTGGAGTCGGTGGCGTCCGAGCACTCGGCCCGCATGGTCGCCATGCGCAACGCCAGCGACGCCGCCAGCGACCTGCTGGACGACCTGACGATGACGTACAACCAAACGCGCCAGGCAAATATCACGGCGGAACTGGCCGAGTTGTCGGCGGCGAAAGCCTCGCTGGATTAAGGCTTATAGTTCTTGATCGATTTCTCGACCACGGCGTACGCGTCCTTGGCTTCTTTCCAATCCAGGATCTCGACCTTCTTCTTCTCCAGATCCTTGTAGGTGCGGAAGAACTGGGCGATTTCGTCGAGCGTGTGCTGCGGCACGTCCTTCAGGGACTTCACATGGGCGAAGCGCGGATCACAGGTCGGAACGCACAGGAGCTTCTCGTCGCCTTCACCGCCGTCGATCATGCCCAGGTAGCCGAGCACACGGGCCTCGATGAGGGTGCCGGGGAACGTGGGGTTGGTGACCAGGACCAGCGCGTCGAGCGGATCGCCGTCGTCGCCGAGCGTTCCCGGGATGTAGCCGTAGTCGGCCGGGTAGAACATGGGCGAGAACAGCACGCGGTCGAGCTTGATGAGGCCCGACTCGTGGTCGACTTCGTACTTGTTGTTGGAACCGCGCGGAATTTCGACCACGACGTTTACAATGGCGGGGGCTTTCTTTCCTGGCGTGAGGGTGTGGAGGGACATGCGGCGAGTGTACGCAAAGCCCGGCGCAGGCGCCACTTGTGGTTTGACAATGATCAAAAATAATCCCTGATAACAACTATGAAACCCTGTTTTGGGTATACTTCGCCCCGATGGCAACCCCCAAGAAGAAGATCCTCGTCTCCGTGGCCAAGAACAGCCACAGCGAAAAGCGCCGGCACGCCCTGGTGTGCGGCAACTACGTCGATTGGCTGGAAGGCGGCCTGAAACACTACGAAATCTGGGCCGTCGACCCCAGTGACAAGAAGAAGGTGCTCCGCGCAGTGGATGACATTGCCGGCATCGTCTTCACCGGTGGCGTGAACATCGACCCCAAGATGTACGGAGAGGAGCGCAATTCGCACACCGGCAACCCCAACGTACCCCGCGACCAGTTCGAATCCATGTTGTTCGACCTGTTCCAGCCCAAGAAACTGCCGATCCTCGGCCTCTGCCGCGGCGCGCAATTCGTGAACATCAAATTCGGCGGCAAGCTGAAGCAGAACGTGAATGAATCACACCGGCGCCTGGAGACGGGCAAAGACGCCATGCACAAGGTCGACCTGAAGAAGGACACGCGTTTCGCCGAACTGTTCAAGAGCCCGTCTATCGAGACCAACAGCGCCCACCAGCAGGCAGTCGACCCCAAGAACGTCGGCAAAGGCCTGCGCGTCACCGGCACCGTGAAGGAAGTCGTGGAGTCGCTGGAGAACATCGACGGCAAGACCGGCTACATCCAGCTGGTCCAGTGGCACCCCGAGCGCATGAAGAGCTCGCCGGTCTCCAAGAAGCTGCTGGCCGACTTCGAGCAGGCCGTGGATGCCTTCCTGCAGCCGGCCGCCGCCAAGGCCCCGGCCAAAGAAAAGCCCAAAGCGGCAGCCAAAGCCAAGCCCGCTGCCAAAGGCAAAAAGGCGGCCAAGAAGTAGGCCGCCCATTCGCCCGCAGTTTTCTCTACGCCGTAACCATTTCGGCCGTTTGATGCTGGCGGCTGACGGATGCCGCACGGTTCAGGACGGCCCGGATGGCGGCCGCGTAATCGTCGCGGCCTGCGAATGTGGCACGGACGCCCTCGGCGCCTTCGCGTTCATATTCGGCCTCGACTGCATCGACTTGGACGGCGAATTCGGCAGCGTCGTTGCGGGTGGTCATGGTGTTCATGGGAATGGGGGGAATGGGGAAATGAAAGAGGCTGTTCTCCGGCTGGGGAAGGTCGCTCTGCCCCGGGAATCCCGTTCAGGCAGCCAGCGAGCTTCCCGCCGTAAGCGAGAGAAGAAGGAGGCCGAAAATGATGTGTTGCGGATGCATGGTGAAATCCTTAGGGACCGGCGAACCGGACGCGCCCTTGGTCGCGCTCGTACGGGCCGCTGCCGTCCCACACGTAGCTCTCGAAAAACCGTTTGTAGGAATTGGGTGACGCGACCCACAGCTCACGGTCGAACTGGAAATAGGCCTGCGCCTGCTGACTGTACATCCGGCGGAAAATCGGCCGCACGCCCAGTAAATCGAAGACCTCGGCCGGACAGGTGTCCAATTGCAGCACGTAATGGCGCACGATGGCGACCGCTTCGGTCACGCTGACTTCGCGGCGGAAACCGGCCAGCAACTTCAGGCGGATCAAATCGGTGATCATCTCGGCCGCCTTGCCGTCGGGCGGACGGGCGATCCACTCTTCGGTCTTCACCGTCAGCTGCAGGATGCCGTTCCCTTCACCGGACCACGCCGCGCAGTCGGCCAGCCGCGGATCTCCGGCCGAGACGCTGGAATGCAATGCGCACAGGTACCGGCCGCGGTTGGTGCGCACCAGCTGCGGACAGACTTCCCCGGCGCTCTTGCGCACGGGTGCCGAATCGATATTGCCGCGCTCCGACGGCACCACCGTGGCCATGGTCGTGCAGCACAGGCCGCAATTGGAGCACGTGCCGGCCTTGCAGCCGTCCAGCGCGTCGCGGGCGTAGTCTTCGCCGGTGGAGATGACGGGCAAGGAGAGGATGGGCATGGGAATCGGGGCATGACGGAAAGACCCTCCGCGGGGGAAGGATGCTCTGCTTCGGAACGGTTCCGTTTACGCAGCCAGCTTCCTTCCCGCGCGAAGCGAGAGGAGAAGAAGGCCGAGAATCGAACGGGACTGCGTCATGGATCGCGGCAATTGTATCCGGCGACCTTGCAGTGTCAACAGTTGCGGGCCGGAGGCCGAAGGATCGGCTTACAGGAGCGGGAAAATGAATACTCAGTGCGGGTGCGCTTGGTGCGACGCGCGCGAAGGACTACGCTCATCCCCTATGCAGCGCGGCTCCGGACCGGGGATAGAATTGCACGCGTGCTCGCGCGGCGAAGAAGCGCTGTTCGTCAGCGGCGGAAAGTTTTTATTGAACCCGCACAACCACACCGTCGCCTCCGACGGCGCACACAGCGTGGAGCAAGTGGCCCGCTTCGCCGAACGGCACGGCGTGAACATCGCGCTGACCGAACACAACGTCCCCCCGCCCACGCTCGGTGGCGGACGCTGGGCTCCCGGACTGCTGCCCGGCATCGAGGTATTCACACGCGAGAGCGTGGACCTGGTGGTGCTCGGTACGCTGCCGAAGATCCGCGCGCTGTTCGAGCACGTCGTGCGTCCGAGGCTGCGCCATTCCAAACCACAGTTCCGACCGACCACGCTGCCGATGCAGGAACTGCTCGAAGCGGTGCAGGAGCGCGGTCTGCACTGCATCCATCCGCATTATGCCACGGTGGAGGGCCTGTCCATCCTGCCGGCGGACCAGCAGCGTGCGGTGCTGGAAACCGCACGCGAGCGGACGTTCGTGGAAGTCAACGCCATGATGACGCGCGCCGCCAACGAACTGGCGCTGGCACTCGCCGCCGAATGGAGCCTGCCGGTCATCTCGTCGGGC
>DAORHV010000089.1:0-5091 GCA_035438175.1 Candidatus Peribacteria bacterium | reverse complement strand
AAGCCAGCACGCTCATGGTGCTGCGCTATTTCGCCGGACAGAAGATCGCCTCCGCGCAGGACGCCGAGGACGGCATTCTGCACCTGGTCGCCGCCAGCGGTCCGGCCATGGATGAAACCGCCCGGGAAATCGCCGACCTGGTGATGTCCGAGAATCCGTCGCTGCATGCCAAACTGCTGAAAGACCCCACCGAGGCGGCCATGAAGGAGGCGCTCGCCGGCGGCAAGCTCATCATCGTGCCGGCCGCCGGACGGCAATTGGGCAATCCGTACTTCCAGTCGCCCGGTCCGCCGTACCACATGTTGGTGCTGCGCGGGTACACGCGCGACGGCCACGTCATCACCAACGATCCGGGGACTAAACGCGGCGAGAACTTCGCCTACACGTGGAGTGCGCTCATCAATGCCATTCATGACTGGAACGGGGGAGACGTGGAGAATGGGGCGAAGGTGGTGATTGTTATCGGGGAGTAATCGGGAGGAATCCGAAGAAGCCGAGGTAGCCGAGGAGTCCGAGGATTGTTGTTTTATGCTATTTCTTCGGAGTCGTGGGACTCTTCGGTTTCTTCGGATTCCTGCTCGTGCGAGTCTTAGCTTCCGTTGCCTCCGAGCATGCTGTAGCATCTCGCCACTATGACAACCATCACCTCTCTTCACGCGCGCCAGATCCTGGACTCGCGTGGCAACCCCACCCTCGAAGCGGACTGCACGCTCTCCGACGGTTCGTTCGGCCGTGCAGCAGTCCCGTCCGGCGCTTCCACCGGTACGCACGAAGCGCTTGAACTGCGCGACGGCGATGCCAAGAAGTACTGCGGTAAATCGGTCGAGAAGGCCGTCGCCAACGTGAACGGTCCCATTGCCAAGGCACTTGCCGGCAAGCCGGTCGCAGACCAGAAGACCGTCGACCAGATCATGCTCGATCTGGATGGCACGCCCAACAAGGCCAAGCTCGGAGCCAACGCCATCCTCGGCGCCTCCATGGCCGTGGCCAAGGCCCGCGCCGCCAGCGAGAAGCAGTCGCTCTGGAAGTCGCTCGCCGACCAGTTCGGCACTAAGGACGCCACCCTGCTTCCGACCCCGATGATGAACGTCATCAACGGCGGAGCCCACGCCGACTCCGGTCTGAGCTTCCAGGAATGCATGATCGTCCCGACCGACTTCAAGACGTTCTCCGAAGCGCTGCGCGCCGGAGCCGAGGTGTTCCACGCCCTCAAGAAGATCCTGAAGGACAAAGGCCACGTCACCGCCGTCGGCGACGAAGGCGGTTTCGCGCCTCACGTGAAGGACAGCGACGAAGCGCTCGGTGTGCTCATGGAGGCCATCAAGAAGGCCGGATACGAAGGCAAAATCCAGCTGGCTCTCGACTGCGCCGCCAACGAGTTCTACAAGGACGGCAAGTACACGGTGGACGGCAAGACGTACACTTCGGCCGAACTGGTCGAGTTCTACGGCAAGCTCATCGCCAAGTACCCCATCGTCAGCATCGAGGACGGCTTCGCCGAGGATGACTGGGAAGGCTTCGGCATGATGAACGCCAAGTTCGGTTCCAAGCTCCAGCTCGTCGGCGACGACCTGTTCGTCACCAACACCGAGCGCGTGAAGAAGGGTATCGAGAAGAAGGTCGCCAACTCCGTGCTCATCAAGCTCAACCAGATCGGCAGCGTGTCCGAGACCGTCGCCACCATCCAGATGTGCCAGGCCGCCGGATGGACCGCCGTCTCCAGCCACCGCAGCGGCGAGACCGAGGACGCGTTCATCGCCGACCTCGCCGTGGGTCTGCGCACCGGACAGATCAAGACCGGTTCGCTGTCCCGCACCGACCGCGTCGCCAAGTACAACCAGCTCCTGCGCATCGAGGAGGAGCTCGGTTCCAAGGCCAAATACGTCTCTCCGTTCAAGAAATAAGAAATCCAAACGACGAAGTCCAGGGATTCATCGCAGGGTGAATCCCACTTCGTCGTGATCGGAATTTCGGCTTTGGTTGAGCAACTGTGCCACATCGGCTCACTTCGGAAGGCATACAAGCTGTACACTTGACCATTTTCGATAATCATGTGGCATCTTTTTTAGCGTGTAAAAGACGCTTTCCACCATTCCACAACCAGATGTCCGATCGACCTCTCGATTATCCCGGCTCCACCTTTGAACACGACGGCCCTCCGGGCGCGTCGCGGCAGGTCATCGCGGCGTTGCAGCGTCCGGAAACCATGAATGTACCTGCCATGCGCGCGGTCCCCGCGAGCATCAGCGAGTCGGTGCGGGCCAACGCCGGCAAGATGCAGGCGCTCATCACCATGCTGGACGACATGCGCAACGGCATCGTCGGCCAGTCGGGCGTGTCGGATGAGGACTTGTTGCGGGAAGGGGTCCATGACGACGTCGACCCGGAACTGTGGGCACGCCTCCAACCCGAGCGTATCGGGCTTGGCATCGTCTTGCTGGAGGATGCATGGAAGCACATGACGGAAATCTCGAAACGGTCGCCGACCGGTCTCATCGAGAAATGGGCCAACGGCGGCGAGAAGATCATCACTGCGGACCAGTTGCATGCGTCACGCAGCCCGCTGGTGCACATCATCAACTCCATGCATAACATGATGGGCTGGACGCTGGCGGACTGGGAGCGCAAGCGCCGCAGCGACATGGAGGCCGGGGATCGCGAGAGTCCAGTAGCGCGCCAATTTGCTCGGCTGCATGCCATGACCGAATGCTATACGAACCGGGAGATGGGCCCCCGGCTGACGCCCGATGAGTACTTCGTCAGCGGATTCCGCACGGACTTGCAGAGCAAGTACGCGCTGTGCGCCGCGCTGCCGCAGTTGCACCGCAACGCGCATGGAGGCCAGGAAATTTCCTCCGAGACGTACCGACTGGTTGTGCAAGGCAGCTACGGCCAGATGTTCTCGAAGCCGGCGCGCGCCGAGCGCGGAACCGTGTTCGATAACCTGCATGGAGGCATGGTACGCGTGCCGCATACCACGGAGCATCCGACGCATTACGAGTTCATGCTCGATCCTTCCCAGTACGAACTCAGCGGTACGAAAGTGGTGCGCCGCGACGGTCGCGACCCCATGCGCTCGGCGGATACCGCCACGCGCCAGGACACCGCCATGCCGTTCATCTGTCCGGCGCCCATCGCGCGAGGCGTGGACCCGAAGAAGGTCGTCCTGCATGAGTTCTTCGACTACTTCGCCTACCTGATCAGCCGGTTCGAAGCGCCGCGCCACGGGCGCTGAACGGCAAAACCATCGCCTAAAGCGCGACGGTCCGCTATAGATAAGGACCATGTTGGAGATTGCGGTCCTGATGTTCGCGTTGCTGCTGACCCCCAAGGGGATCTGGCTGCCGATCATTTGCCTTGGAGCCATCGCGCTGGTCATTCCGGGTGCCTACGCCACGTGGTTCGGAGCGCCGTTCCTCCCGACATCGCACCCCATCCTGGCGCGCATGATTTCCATGGCCCGATTGAAGAAAGGCGAGATCGCGTACGACCTGGGCTGCGGCGACGGACGCGTGCTGTTGGCCGCCGCGCATGCCGGCGCCAAGGCCACCGGCTACGAGTTCTCGGTACTCATGTACCTCTACTGCAAACTGCGCTGCCTGTTCCAGCGCGACGTGCGGGTGAAGTACGGCAACTTCTGGACCAAGGACTTCCGCGATGCCGACGTGATTTTCTGCTATCTGCTCACCGACACCATGAAGACGTTCAAGGCCAAGATCTGGCCGCAGCTGAAGCCGGGCTGCCGCGTGGTGTCGCATTCGTTCCGCATGCAGGACATCGTTCCGGACGAAGAAGGGGAGAAGGTCGTGGTGTACGTCAAGAAAGCGAATGCCTGATACACTGCGTCACGAGTTTCCCCAACCCCCGCATGAAAGAACTGTCCGAAGCACTCACCGAACTCAAGAACTCCGGCGCCCTGGTCCTGCCGAAGCAATCCACCGTGGAAGCGGCCGGCATGGGCAAAGTCTGGTCGGGCAAGAAGGCCGACGGGATGCTGTGGACGCTCACCAAACACAGCCCCGACAGCTTCACGTGCACGTGCTAGCGTAGAAATTTGATTATTTCCAAAGGTCGTCCCATGCATCTAGCTTTGATGCGATGACGTCCGCATGCTTTTTTTCATTGAGGTGGCGCTTTCGATTTGCCTCGCTGTGCTTTTGGCCTTTTTTCCCACGCTTTGCCAGCCAAGCCGCATGATCGGCTTTTAGACATTTGTCTAATTGAATACTGGGAACTATGTAAAAGCGGAGATTTTCTGACTTCATGGCAAGGTTAACGAGCACGGTAAAATCTCGCTCGTTATTGAGCAATCGGAAAATAGTGCCGTCCTTATGGGTGTTCCATTGCCAGATGTCGTAATCCTCAGATTTAGTTTTTACTCGGAGACGAACATCAATATTTCCTTTGGTCGCAAGAATATCAAAGGCAGGTGCATTTCTAGACGCAAGCGCTGCGATCACGCCGCGCTTCAAAAGCTCGGCCATTACATAATGCTCGCCGGCATTGCCGACCAGCGTCCCTTCGCCTGCTTTGATACGACCTTTCACCATCTTCTCATGGCTATGGTCGGGGTGCAGGGACTCGAACCCTGGGTCTCCAGACCCCCAGCCTGGCGCTTTACCAACTAAGCTACACCCCGATTGCGGCTACTGTAGAGGATGCACCCCGCTTTTCCAAACGTGCTCCATTTGACGAATCAGCCAAGTCCACTGGCGCTGGTAGCCCCATATGCCTATACTTCCCCCTTCTTTTCCCATTCTTGACAATAATCACTATTGATTTTCTATTAGTATTATGAGATAATAATACGAACCAATTGTCTACATGCCCCTGACCCCCGCCTCCATCGCAGAAGCACGCAAAGCAATCGACAGCCACACACGGCTGCTGATCGTCCCGCATGCCAACGTCGATCCCGACGGGCTCAGCAGTGCGCTGGCCTGCTATCACGTCTTCAAGGCGCTGGGGAAGGACTGCACCGTCATCTGCCCGGATACACCGCCCGAGGCGCTCAAGTTCCTGCCCGGCTTCGAGAACCTGTCCACCAGCGTCGGCGCGGAGCAGGAGTTCGTCATCACGCTGGACTGCTCC
>DAORHV010000088.1:0-5103 GCA_035438175.1 Candidatus Peribacteria bacterium | reverse complement strand
CTGCCGCGACGTAAGCATGTCTGCATCCAGCAGCGACGTGCCGCTGCGCTCGACCACGATGCGCGGCGTGCTGGTGGTTTCGCCGATATGCGCGAGCGTGCAGCCGTGCTTCTTGGCCAGCGCTTCCAGTTCGGCGCGTTTCGCCCCATTCGCCTCCAGTACGAAGCCACCGGTCTCCGAGAACAAAATCGTGTCGCTGCGCAGGGCGGGGGATAGCGCCGAGCAATCGATGCGGACGCCGATCTCGCCGCCGACTTTGCGCTGGGGCAGGGTCATTTCAAACAACGCCAGCAGCAGTCCGCCGTCGCTGATGTCGTGCGTGGAATGCACCAGTCCGGCCTGGACCGCGGCAGACACGAACTCGATTTGCTTTTTCACATCGGCGAAATCCGGCGACGGCACGTTGGCGCCCAAAAGCGCGTTGCGGTCGGCGCCAGAGAGCTGCTCCAACACCTGGTAATACGCCGATCCGCCGCATTCGTCCTTGCGCTCGCCGAGCAGGAACAACGGCGATCCGGCCTTCTTGAGTTGCATGTTCACCGCCTTGCGCGCATCCGGCATCACGCCCACCACGCACACGTTGGCGGTCGGGTCGATGGGACCCTCTTTGGTGGCGTTGTACAAGCTGACGTTGCCGGAAATGACGGGCACCGCCTCGCCGCCGATGTTCACGCCCTTCAGCGCGTCGCTGATGCCGGCCACGCCCTGCTCCAACGCCCACAACTGCTCGGGGATTTCGGGATTGCCGTAGTTCAGACAGTCGGTGATGCAACGCGGCAGCGCGCCGACCGCGGCGACGTTGCGCATATTCTCGACCACGGCGTTGGCGCCCTGCAGATACGGCGAGATGCGTCCGTAACGGCCGTTGCCGCCGGAGGCCAATGCCACACCCACGAACGCGTCGTTCTTGGCCAGATCTTCGGTCCAGCCGGGGTGCTTGCCGGTCAGTACGTAGCTCTGCAAGTCGCACAGCGGCATGATGACGCTGGCGTCGGCCTCGCCCGGTTCGATGACGGTGTTGCCGATGATGTTCTTGTCGTAGTGGCGGAACACGCGCGACTTGCTGGCATGCGTAGGATGGCTGAGCATGGCCATGAACACCTCCTGGATGGAAAACGTTTTCTTGCCCGTCTTTACGCGGTCGCCGCTGCACGAGAGCGCCGGCTCGCTGAACGACTGTTCGGGCTTGCGCGTCGGACGCACGTACTGCAACCCGGACGTGATGTCTGTCGCAAGTGCGCTGCAGACGACTTCGCCGTTGTGCATAAGGGTGTAGGTCGGGTCTTCCTGCACCTTGCCGACCACGCTGGCGCGCGCGCCTTCGGCGACGTTCGGCAGATCCCACGTCTCGTTGTAGTGCTTCAAAATGGTCTGCGTCAGAGACGGGTGGCACACCCAGCAGAAGCGCTCCTGGGTTTCGGCGCAGCCAATGACCTCGGGCGGCAGATTCGGGAGGGCGACGTGGATCTTATTCAAGTCCACGACCGCACCCATGTTCACCGGAGCGACCTGCTCCACCGACGCGCACACGTTGCCGCCGGCGCCCAAATCTTTGAAGCTCACTTTGTCGAGTTTCTTTTCCTTCACCAGCCAATCGAACAGATCGTAGGTGGACTGCAGCAGATGGCGCTCCAGGAACGGGTTGGGCTCCTGTACCGCGCCCGAGTTCTTCTCGGCGTCTTCGCCTTCCATGACGACGCTGGCGAACGCCGCACCGCCGAAGCCGCTCTTATCCGTGGCCTTACCGACGATGATGATGTCGTAGCCGACCTTGCCGGCCTCGGCCGGAACGTAGCTGTGGATGAGCTCGTCCTCGCGCAGCAAGCCCAGGCTCACCACGTTCACGAGGCAGCTTAAGTTGAACGCGGTGTCGAAGACGGTGTCGCCGCCCAGGTTCGGAATGCCGAGCGCGTTGCCGTAACCGGCTACGCCGCGGATCACTTCTTTGCTGATGGAGCGCGTCTCGGCATCTTTCAGGTCTCCCAGACGCAGCGAGTCCATGGAGCCGATCACGCGGGCACCCATGCACAGCACGTCGCGAACGCAACCTCCCACGCCGGTAGCCGCGCCTTCGTACGGAACGACCTGCGACGGGTGGTTGTGCGATTCATGGCTGACGACCAGTCCCCAGCGCTTTTTGTTGGGGCCGTCGGTAATGGCAATGACGCCGCTGTCTTCCTTCGGGCCCAGGATGACGTGCTTTCCGGTGGTCGGGAACTGCTTCAGGAAGCGGCGGCTGGACTTGTAGCTGCAGTGTTCGCTGCCCTGGATTCCCCAGATGGTCGCCTCCGTGACGGTCGGCGCACGCTTCAGCATCTGCTGGACCTTGCGGGCTTCCTCGACAGTCAGGCCGATCTTGTGTTTGGCAAGAGACGCGCGGACTTCGTCATCGGTCATGTCCGCGAACGGCAAAGTGGGAGTCGACATAAGAGGGGAGTGAGCGGATTGTAAACGCTCTCCCTCCGGTCGTCACGATCAAACGTCGTGCTTCATGCAATCCAGCCGCCGCCGGTGAAGATGGCGATGTACCCGGTCTGCAGGATGATGCAAATGATGAAGAACGCCGGCAGCAGGAATTCCATCAGGTGAGACAGGCGGTGTCCTTTGGTGTTGTGCGTCAAATGGGCAACCGCCAAAGCCAGCAGCGCAAAAATGGGCAGCATATAGCGGATGGATCCGCTGGGGCTATGGTAGCGCGCCCCTGCGTAGACCACCCACAGCGCGATCACCCCCACGTACAATGGCAGCCGTTCGCGGAAACCCGAAGCGGCGCGGCGTAACGAAAAGAACGCGTCGAGCATGGCGACGGCCGCCATGCCGATGAGCATCAGCGGATACGACAATCTGCTCAGGTCATCGGGTTTCGGCAAGCCACTCGTCATGTTCGGCCAGAACAGGCGGTACATTTTCGGGTCGAGAAGGCCCATAAAATCCGCCCGCTGTCCCCAACCCGGTGAATTGGCTGCGGTCAGGAAGAGGTGCCAGTCACCGAATTTCCATTGGATGTAAGCCAAAAAAGTCAGCGGTCCCGCCAACGTTGCGGCGGCAACGAACCATGTTGAAGGCCTCCGGACCGCACTGGGAAATCCGCGCGAAAAAAACGGAACGACAGCCAGCGCGAAACCGATGATGCGGGTGAATCCGAGAAGGAACCCATGCAGAGCTGCGGGTATCCACGCGTACTTCCGCGTATCCGCGGTCCAGTAAAAGAAGCCCAGCAGGTTCATGGCGAACAACGACTCGGTGTAGCCGGCTGCAAAGTAGAACGCGGTGGGGAACACCAAGATCACTGCGCCGGTGACGATCATCGCTTTGTTCGTAAAACCCCAACGCTCGCAGATCAGCAAGAAGTAGATCCAGAATCCGACCGCGGCCAGCTGGGCGGCGACAAGCAGCGCGATGCGGATGTTCCAGCCGGTGGCCATCTTCACCAGATCCGCCGCTAACGGATAGGCGGGCAGGAACGTGACGTTGGTGCGGTCCGGCAGGCCGCTGTTGGCCGGCGCTGCGTTCTTGTAGCCCACGGTCGCGACGTGTGCGTACCAGTTCGAATCCCACTGGATGAACGACTGGTACTTGGCGGCGAACGGAATCGGACGCGCGAATAAACACACCACGAACACCTGGAAGACCACGATGCCGAACGCCAGCGCGACGGTGGCGGCCAGGCTGCGCGTCGCGGCCTGCGTGCTCGTGCGTTCAGCGTTCGCGAACGGAAGCCATGAAAGCGTGTTGGTATGGATGTGTGTCAATCCGAGTATTATAGCAGATTTTCGCCGTTTCTTGAAGGTTTGCTATGCTCCGTTCCATGAAACGCATTCTCTCGTCTTTGCGCTCGCAGCGCCGTATCGCCGGCGGCGCGGCCGTTCTTGCCGGAACGCAGTTGGCGGCCTCCGTCTGCGGTTTTCTGCGCGACCAGGCGTTCTCGCTGACATTCCCACTTGGCAAAGACCCCATCGGCGTCGCATCGGTGTACATCGCGGCGTTCCGCCCCAGCGACCTGCTGTTCCAGGTGTTCGTCATGTCCAGTCTGAGCGTGATCCTGGTGCCGTTCCTGGCCGCGCACCTGGCCCATAAACGCACCGAGGAAATGAATTCCGTCACCACCAGCACGCTTATTCTTTTCGGCGCAGGGTTCGGCGCGGTGGCGTTGCTCATGGCGCTGTTCTTCCCGCTCATCGCGCCGTCCATGACCAAGTTCACCGGCCCGAGTCTGGAGCTGTACATCAAGTTCGGCCGCATCGCGCTGCTGACCAACTTCCTGTTCGTGTTCGGCAACACCGTCGGGCAGTACCTCATCACCGTCCAGAAATACTGGATCTACGGGATCACGCCCATTCTCTGGGCGGCCGGCACCATCGGCGGCACGTATCTGCTCACGCCATACGTCGGTCCGATGGGCCCAATCTACGGCACGCTCATCGGGACCATCGTCTACGTCATCGTCCGCCTGCTGGGCGTCATGAAAGCCGGCTTCCGGTTCCGCGTGCCGCACGGCGTCATCCACCCGGAATGGAAGCAGATGGGCTGGCTGATCATTCCGCGCATGGGTGCGCTCGGTGCGCTGCAGCTCCAGCTGCTGCTGCTCGACCGCCTGGGCTCCGGCCTCGGCAACAGCATGGTTGCCGTGAACCAATTCGCCAGCAATTTCGAGTCCGTGATCCCCGGCATCGTCGGCATCGCCATCGCGCAGTCGGCGTTTTCGCTGCTGAGCCAGTCGGCCGCCAAGGGCGACTTCAAGCGGTTCAAGAATAACATCGTCACCGGCATGTGGTTCAACCTGGCCATCGCCATTCCGGGCGCGGTGGTACTGGCGTTCTGCGCCCCCGTCGCGGTGTGGCTGCTGCATCTGCAGGGCGAAACCGCCCGGCTGTTTACGGCCGCGCTCGTCATTTACGCCATCGCGGTGCCGTTCGAGAGCACCAACCACATCCTGCTGCGCGCGTTCTATTCACTGAAGAACACGCTGTGGCCGGCGGTCTCCAGCGTGGTCAGCTGCACCATGGCCGTGGCAACAGGCTATCTGCTGCTGGATTCGCTCGGGCTCTACGCGCTGGCCGTGGCGTATATCGTGGCCCAGATCGCGCAGGCCATTTTCCTTGG
>DAORHV010000087.1:0-5103 GCA_035438175.1 Candidatus Peribacteria bacterium | reverse complement strand
GCATCTCCCGTACGCCTTCATCCAGGTCCGCCACATCCACGTTTGCCACGAAGCCGGCCGCCGACGCGCGCAGCACGTGTTTGTCGCCTTTCTTCTCGATGACGAATCCGAATCCGCTGCCGTCCGGATCGCGCAGCGTGTCATCCACCATTTTCGCCATGGAACTTGTCCTGAGCAGCGTGAATTCATGCCGCTGCCCTCGCGCATCGGCAACCGCCAGGCGTGCACGTTGTTCACGGTCCAGCCGCAAGGAAATTGCGTGCCTTCCTATTTGCAATTCGCGCTGCTGCAGGACCTTCAGCAAATTTGCGCCCTCCACTTCGTCCAGGCTGAGCGCTTTGGGGGGCTGCATCTCACTGCCGTTGCCGGTGTGCGTCGTCAGCGCTCTTCGGGTCTTTTCCTCGCTGCCATATTCGGGCTGCCATTTCACGTACAACACGCCCGCGATGCAGAGCAAGACCACGCCGCCGATGCCGGCCACGCGCGATCTGGTCGACGAAAACCAGGCCTGGCGCTCGGGCGCCTGGACATGGGCTGATGGTGCTGAGGCAATATCGGTCTCGCCTTCGGTCGCAGCGGGCTTGAGTATTCTCGTAGTGTAGGGAGGGCGATGCGCTTGTCAAAGAATGGGCGGTTCAGTACAGTTTTGCCCGCGATTGACCTGCTCTTTCGATGACTTGCCCAGATGGCGGAATTGGTAGACGCGCACGCTTCAGGAGCGTGTATCCTCACGGATGTGGAGGTTCGAGTCCTCTTCTGGGCACCAGTACTCGGTTTTTTTTGTTTCTTTCCGTTTCACTCAATGTTCAAACGTTTTGCGGTTCTCGCTTTGTCGGGACTCGCTTTTGCAGCGTGCCAGCCGGCCGCTCCGGCAACGCCGTCCGATTCCATGAACTCCTCTTCGTCGTCGGTCGCCGCGATGATGAACGCCTCTTCGTCGGCCGATGCCATGATGGACGCGGGTGCCCGCCACGGCGGAGAGTTGGTCTGGCAGGTCGCCGCCGACTGGTCCGCCGACCTCACGTGGTCCGCTCCGGTCGCCAGCACGAACTCCGACGCCATTACCATCGATGCCGACCACACCATCGACGCCGGCATGATCCAGGCCCGCACCAGCACCGCTCCGCTCACCGCCGGCCAGTACAAGCAGTATTTCGTGGACGGCCGCGCCGCGCTGGACGCCGCCATGCTTGCCAAGGGCTGGAAGCACCAGCTGACGCTCGACGCCGACGGACCGACCGGCACGCAGTGGGGTTACATCCACGCCGATGAAGACGGAACGCGCATCGTCGTGGTGGCCGCCGACAGCACTCTGAAGATCGGCAGCGTCACGCTTACCGACACCGTATCGTCCGGCGACGATATGTAAATCGGCTTGTACTATTGCCAGGAAAAAAGAGGTGCGCCGTGCGCCTCTTTTTGAAAGTACGACAACGAATTTACGGCATGCAGACGGCGCAAACCGAATGGCCCTTTGGGAAAAATAAAGAGAAACTTGCATTGTTCCTATACTCAGGTGCATGCGTGATCGACGGTACAATGCGCGTGCGGAATCAGTTCAGTACCGTGACACGTGTGTTCTGTTGCAGGCGGAGTTGAAGCCGGGGATGGAAGTGCCCGAAGGCATCTCGTTGTTCATCGTGAGCAACGTCGGCGGAACCGTCGGGCACAACTTCTTCCAGTTGCGCGAAGCCGACCGCATGCCGCTGGCGGGAGTGGAGACCGGCGGCAAGTCCAGTCACGTCGCGTTCACCGACGACATCCGTGAGGGCATCCGGGTATTGTTCGACCGCGCGGTGCAGGACAGTGATGCCTTGCTGGTGCTGCCGAATGCCAAGCTGCTGCGCTCGGCAGGGTACCGCGCATTCCACGCGCCGACCGGAAGCTTCGACTTGCACCTGCGGCTGGTGGCCGAAGAAATGCTGGAGGGAGCCGAGGATGTGAGCGAAACGTCCCGCCGTCGGCTCGCCCGTCTGTTCAAGAGCAACGCCAAGCGGCTGCGGCCGTAGTTGCGTCACAGGATGTACGTCACTTGGTCGGAATGAACCGCATGGACAGCGAGTTCACGCAATGACGGGTGTTCTTCTTGGTGAGTCCTTCGCCCTCGAACACGTGGCCCAGGTGGCCGTTGCAGTTGGCGCACTGGATTTCGATTCTGTAGCCGTCGGCATCGGTCACGCGCTTCACCGCGCCGGGAATTTCCTGGTCGAAGCTCGGCCAGCCGCAGCCCGAGTTGAACTTGTCGTCCGAGCGGTAGAGTTCGGCGTTGCAGCGGCGGCAGATGTACGTGCCTTTCTCGAAGAAATTATCGTATTCGCCGGTGTACGGGCGCTCGGTGCCCTTTTCCACGATCACATGCTCTTCTTCGTCGGTGAGTTTGTTGTAGTCCATGTCCGCATTGTCCGCCTTCGCCGCCGCCGCATCAACCGCTTTGGTCTGCCGAATCTCCTGGCATGCGAATATCGCATGCATTCCGGATGCGGCAATGGCGAACGTAATGCCGGAGCGGTAGCCTGAGGGCATGCGTCTCATCGCCCTCCCGTTGCTCCTGCTCGTCGCAGCCTGTTCGCAAGCGTCCGCTCCGGCGGATGTTCCGTCCGCCGTTCGTTCTTCGGCGGCTTCCGTCGCGGCCAACACGCCGGTGGTACCGGGTGTCACCGCGCCGACAAACGGAAAGAAGAAAGGCTGGCGCGAATTCATAAAGCCTTCGGATGCCGAGCTGCGTGAGCGCCTGACGCCGCTGCAGTACCAGGTCACTCAAGAAGAAGGAACCGAGCAGCCGTTCCAGAATGCCTACTTCGATAACCACGAAGCTGGGATTTACGTGGACATCGTCTCCGGCGAGCCGCTGTTCAGTTCGAAGGAGAAATACGATTCGGGAACCGGCTGGCCAAGTTTTTGGAAGCCGCTGATGCCGGAAAACATCGTGACCAAAACGGACACGCTGCTGGGCTACGAGCGTACCGAAGTGCGCAGCAAACGTGCCGATTCGCACCTGGGGCACCTGTTCGACGACGGTCCGCAGCCGACCGGCCTGCGTTACTGCATGGATTCCGCATCGCTTCGGTTCATTCCGGTCGCCGAGTTGAAAAACGAAGGCTACGGCGAGTTCGAGGCAATGTTCCATTAGGAACGACAACGGCGATTTGGCAAGAATGGGGATGTAAGTGCTGCCGCGGCAGCCCGTCATCACTGTTGTATTTCCCCCTATGCCTATGTTCCGCCGTTACTCCGAGAATCCGTTTTCCATCCTGAATCTGCTGCACGACATGGTCGTGGGTGCCCTCGCGCTGCGGTTCCTGTCCTCCTTCGTTGGTGCCGGCACCCAGAACGCGGTCATCAGCTTCATCTACCATGTCAGCCAGCCGCTGGCCGAGCCGTTCCGCGATACCTTCCAGGCATCGGTGGTGTCCGGCTACACGATCGAGTGGTACGCGCTGGCCGCCATCGTGTCGTACATGATGCTGGCCTTCATTCTCATGCGCTTCCTCGCTTTGCTGACGCAGATCGTGGATGATGACGACGCACGCGTGTATCACCGCCCGCGTTCCCATCGTCACCGCCATGCGTAAACACCCGCAGACCAGCCGCGCCGGCAGTCTTCTCGTTGCGGCCGGACTGCTGGCGTTGTCGGCATGCGCGTCGTCGTCCGCCGCGGGTTTCAGCGCTCCCATGGATGACTTCACGCTGCGCGCCAAGGTACTCACGTTCGGACTCCATGTGACGCCAGACCCGGCCGACAACCCCATCGATCCGCCCGAGCGGTTCGCCGGGTATCACGTCGCCACCGACGTGGAGGTCGGGGCGGATGAGCTGAACAAGGAAGTGAACGTGTACGCCATTTGCACCGGCGACGTCATCTATAGCGGCTTCGCGGCCGGGTACGGCGGCTTGGTCGTACAGCACTGCAGGGTCAGTATTCAAGGTGTGCAGGACATCACCGTCATCTACGGACATCTGTCGCTCCTCAATCTGCCCGGCCACGGCGTCACCATGAAGTCCGGCGACCTGGTGACCACGCTGGCGCCCGCCCGAACCTACGAGAGCGACGGCAACCGCAAGCACCTTCATTTAGGAATCCATAAGGGTACCGCCATCGACATGCGCGGTTACGTGCAGACCAAGGAGGAAATCAATGATTACATCGACCCCATGAGCGTGCTCCCGAGCGGCGGACCGGGGCTGCTCCAATCGCTCATTGAGCCGTATTGGAAAAATGCCGGATCGGGCTCGACAGCATCCTGAGGCCGTATTAGTATTCTTTCGAGGAATATTGACAATATTTAATATTATTGTAAAATACGCATCATGCTTGCACCCACCCTGCCTCGCTTCAAATCCGCCGAACGTGCCGCACAGCCTCCGGTCGCCCGCGAAACAGCCCGTCCCATGACGGCCGTGGAAACATTGAGCGCCAACGAGCGAGCCAAGCTGCTGCCGGTGCTGGATGCCGCAACGCGCCGTGCGCAGGAGGGCAACTACACCTTTACCGACCGGACCGAGGTCGATGCCTGGGAACGCCAGGGTCAGCCGGACGTCTATGGCCGCCAGACGCCTGGTCTGGAAGCGCAGCACCACGAAGCCGTCGATGCCGCCCGCAAAGTAGCCGCCCGTCACGGGCAGGCCGAGCAATTCGACGCGGTGATGTCCCTTACCCAGAAGCAGTTCTTGGAACGCCGCCGCGGCGAGACCGCAGAGGTTCGAGGAGAGACCGTTTCGGAAATCCTGGATTGGATGTCCTCCGCGCCGGAAGCGGCGTATTTGTCCGCCCAGGTCGCCAAGGCATCGCAGTGGCTGAAGTCCCAGCGCCTGGCCGAGATCGCCAAAAAACCGTTCTTCCAGCGCATGTCCGCCCGCATCGGACGCGTACGTTCGTATTTGGGCAATGACCACGGCACCGAGGAAATCGACGTCGTTGCCGGCGTGGTCACCGCGCTCAACAAGCAAGGAGCACGCGAGACGCTTACCGGCGCCGAATTCGTTGCGGCGCTGCGCGGTGCCTGCCCCGATGCATTCGCATCGGCCGGAGTTCCGGCCACGGCGGTTCCCCGGCGCGCGGAGTTGAACTGACGAAATCACCGGAGACCGCATGCGTCCGGCCTC
>DAORHV010000086.1:3923-5147 GCA_035438175.1 Candidatus Peribacteria bacterium | reverse complement strand
CGTGGTACAGTACGCTCCAAACGTATGTTTCAGCGGACGACCATCGCCCGGCTATCGATAGGATTGGTTCTGGGATTGGTTCTTGCCGTGGTGCTGCATCAGTCGAATACCCGCGACCCGAACCTCTACAGCAACCTCCTTTCGCAAGGCGCATTCGGCGGCACCGCGTCGGCTTCGGCGGATATCATTACCTCCACGGCCCCCGTCACCTCTGCTGCGTCCTGCCCCATGGGAACCGCCTGGTCGCATGGCGGCTGCAATGAGCCGTGCGTGGAAGTGCCGCAGGTTTGGCCGGACTGCCCCGGCGGAATGGATAACGAGCAGCAATGCGAGGAGAGCTACTCCGAAATGGGCTGCGAAAGCTCGGCTTCGTCGGTCTACTGTTGTTATGGAGAAGGACAGCCGAATAACTGTACGGCAATGGCGTCGCCGGGAAATTGCGGCGAAGGCACGACGGGTGAATACAACGATCTTGCTTCCTGCACGGCAAGCTGCCCGATCAACGGGTCTTCCAGCTCATGCAACGCCGTCGGCGAAGTGTGCGGCGGGGGGTATGGCGATTGCTGCGCTCCCGCATTCTGTGACAACGTTTCCGATTACGGTTATTGCGTTACCTCGTCGGCAGCCAGTTCCGTCGATCCGACCCAGTGGTGCTGCTATCAAGGAGGCTGCAGCGCGTTTATCCCAAGCTCGGCTCCATGAAACTTTCCGCCTCCTCAACGCAACGGATCGTCATCGGCATCGTGTTGGGTGCCTTGTTGGTGGCCATGGTGTACGTGCTGCAAAGCGGCAGACGAGTGCCGCTGAAAGGCGATGTCGGAGGCTGTAATGCAGTCGGTGAGGTTTGTGGAGGCGGTTACGGCGATTGCTGCGCACCGGCAGCGTGCGACAACGTCTCGGATTACGGATACTGCGTGCTGTCGTCATCTTCGGATAGCAGTGTTGCGTGTAATCCGGTCGGCGCTGTTTGCGGCGGCGGGTATGGAGACTGTTGTGCACCCGCAACGTGCGATAACGTTTCCGACTACGGATATTGCACGCAGGCGTCCTCGTCCATGCCGAATCAGTGTCCCGGTACAGCTTATGCAACAGAGGCGGCATGCAATCAGGCATGCGGAAATGGAACCACCCCCGGCACGACGCCGGGTACTACCCCTGGTACGACACCCGGTACCACTCCGGGAACCACGCCGGGCACGACCCCTGGAACGACACCGGGTACTA
>DAORHV010000086.1:0-3823 GCA_035438175.1 Candidatus Peribacteria bacterium | reverse complement strand
CACCGGGTACTACGCCTGGTACGACCCCAGGCACCACACCCGGAACCACCCCTGGCACTACTCCGGGAACGACTCCTGGTACCACACCCGGCACGACGCCGACTCCCGTCGTCAGTTCCTCTCGTGCATCCTCGGGCGGGGCGTCATCAGTCCGTTCCTCGACAGCCAGCAGTTCGGCTAAATCCTCTTCCGCACTTTCTTCCTCGAAAGCCTCATCGGGTGGCGGCTCTTCCGCAAAATCCTCGTCCGTCGCATCTTCGGCGCTGTCATCCTCGGCCGCTTCCTCAGCAAAGTCTTCCTCCATCGCCTCGTCCGCCGTCAGTTCGGCCGTTTCTTCCGCGAAGTCTTCATCGGTTTCATCTGCGAAATCTTCATCCGTGAGTTCGGCGAAGTCGTCTTCAGTCAGTTCCGCGAAGTCATCCTCTGCGAGCTCCGCAAAATCATCATCTGTCAGCTCCGCACGCTCCTCCAGCGCCAGTTCGGCAAGGTCGTCGTCTGTCAGTTCAGCCCGTTCTTCGAGCGTCAGCTCAGCGCGTTCGTCGTCCACGCCGGGAACGACTCCCAGCCCCGCTCCGGCTCCGACGCCCACCACCGTCGTCAGCAGCGCGAGCTCGCTCCGCTCCTCCAGTATCAGCTCGGTTCGCTCGTCGAGCGTCAGCTCCGTCCGCTCGTCGTCTTCCAGCAGTTCGGTGCGCTCATCTTCCAGCAGCTCCTCCAGCTCGTCATCGTTCTTCGGTACGACTCCGGCCCCGGCTCCCGCGCCGACCACGCCGGTTATCATCGTCTATTCGTCCAGCTCATCCAGCTACCCATTCACGCGGTACTTCTGCGGCGACGGCATTCTGCAGGCAGGGGAGTTGTGCGATGACGGCAATAACGTTTCGGGCGACGGTTGCTCGGCTACCTGTCAGATCGAGGTGGTGCAGTTCTGCGGCGACAATAAGCTAGATGCCGGCGAAGAGTGCGACGACGGCAATACCCGCGACGGCGACGGTTGCTCGCGATTCTGCGACCACGAGGTCGGGATCTGCGGCAACGGCCGCCTGGAAACCGCGTTGGGCGAGCAATGTGACGACGGCAACCGCGTAAACGGCGACGGCTGTTCGGCCGACTGCAAGTTCGAACGCACCTACGATTGCGGAGACGGCATTCTGAACCGCGCTACCGAGCAGTGCGACAGCGGAGCATCCAACGGCAACGGGCCGTCCAGTTGCCGCGAGAACTGCATCCTGCCGTATTGCGGCGATAACATTTTGGACTTCAATGAAGAGTGCGACGACGGCAACAAACTCAGCGGCGACGCCTGCTCGGCGTTGTGCGAAATCGAACGTGAAGCTCCGCGGTCCCCGATCATTCAGGGCGAAATCACCAAGAATCCGCCGGTGCCAGGCCTGCCGGGAGAGGAAGTCATTCCGCCGTATCAAGTGACGCGCGTACCGCCGCCGGCCCGCACGCCGACCGGCCCCGGACTCGTCATCTTCCTGGCTTCGGGAGCAGCGGCGGGTATCGGCTTCACTCGACGCCGGTTCCGCGGCGGAAAATAGCGAAGTGTATTCAGTACTACTTTCCAACGACTGCAAGGTCTGACGGATGCGCCGCTTTGCACACGTGGTAGATTGTTTTCCAATGCCCGCCAAGACAACCATCGTCCGAGCAACCGTCGCCCGTTTATCCATCGGTTTGACGCTGGGATTGGTGTTGGGCGTTGTGTTGCACCAGTCGAATACCTCTTCGCTGTACTCCAACGTCCTGCGGCAAGGCGCGTTCGGGGCTGTGGGTTCCGACGGCGCGAGCGTTTCGTCGGTGCCGGATTCGTGCTGCGCGCCCGGTGGAACATGCGTGCTGGCATCATCGGACCTGTGCGACCCGGGCGCTTCCGTCTATGCGGGAAACACCTGCGGCGGCCAGGCCGGGGGGCTGGGGCAGCCCTGCGACGTGCAGGTATCATCGTCATTCTCATCGTCGTGCCATAGCTCGGGAGAAAACTGCGATGACGGGGCGGGATGCTGCGAGGGCTACGACTGCACATCCACCGATAACCAGAACTTCACTTGCACCGCAGTGGCTTCATCCGTTGCGTCGTCGGTGTATTGTTGTTCGTTCGACGGCAGCGGATGCATTGCCGCACCGGACGGCGATGCGGGCAACGACGCGTGCGACCAGAACAAGACCGGCTTTGCAGATGACACCTGCGAGAACGCTTGCGGATCCGCTTCGTCATCGTCCGCACAGCAGTGGTGCTGCCAGCACGTGCTCCCGGCCGGGCCGGCTAACTGCTCCGCGCTCTAAACAATGTCTTCCCGCTCCCTCTACATCCGAACGGCCGCCGGCATCTCGCTCGGCGTCGTGCTGGGCGTATTGCTCTACACGGCGGGAATGAGCCGCTTCGGCAACGTGAAGAGCTCGCTCGGCGATCCGTGCACCGACAACGCACAGTGCACGGTGGGTGGCAACCAGTTCCCGGTGTGCTGCAACGGCGCCTGCGCCGCATCCTGCAACATCACGTGCTGCGCGCCGGGCGGAACCTGCGTTTTGGCATCGTCCGACTTGTGTGCGGAAGGCGCGCCGACATTCGAGGGAAACACCTGCGGCGGCCAGGCCACCGGCGGTCTCGGCGACGCATGCAATGCCTGCGCCATCGTGGACGACCTGAACGCCACCCAGTGCTGCATCGACGTGGGACCGCCGTATTCCGAATCGTGCTGTGCGTACAACCCCAACTGGTGTTCGGCATCGTCGGTGAACTCGTCGGCGGCCTGGTGCGTGGGAGACGATGACGGCGACGGTATTTGTGACGACGATCCGGCTCACGTGTGCTGCGACGGCGTCTGTCAGTTGCCCGACATGTGTTCATCGTCATCGGCTTCTTCGGCCGGCATGTGTTCCAACGGCGTGATCTACAACACGCAGGGCGCCTGCATGTCGGACATGTATTGCCAGCCCACCGGAACGACTCCCGGTACTACACCTGGTACGACGCCGGGCACTACTCCGGGTACCACCCCCGGAACAACGCCCGGTACGACTCCTGGAACCACACCTGGTACCACTCCAGGAACGACTCCGGGTACTACCCCCGGTACGACTCCTGGAACCACACCTGGTACCACTCCAGGAACGACTCCGGGTACTACCCCCGGTACGACGCCCGGCACCACTCCGGGGACGACTCCGCCGCCCACCACGCCCACACCAAGCTCGGCTGCATCCAGCAAGGCATCATCCAAAGCATCGAGCACCAGCTCGGTGAAATCCTCCGCGAGTTCGGCAAAATCGTCTTCAGCCAGTTCCGCCAAGTCTTCGTCGGCTGCTTCGTCCGTTCAGTCTTCCAAGGCCAGTTCGACGGCATCGTCGGTTAGCTCGGCCGCGTCTTCAGCCGTCAGTTCGGCAAAGTCCTCCTCCGCAAGTTCCGCCAAATCATCGTCCGTCAGTTCGGCCAAGTCTTCGTCTGCGAAGTCTTCATCTGTCAGCTCCGCCAAGTCGTCCTCGGTGAGCTCGGCGAAATCTTCGTCATCTAAATCGTCTTCCGTCAGCTCCGCGCGATCGTCGTCAGCCAGTTCGGCGAAGTCTTCATCGCTGGCCAGCTCGGCCCGGTCGTCTTCTACGCCGGGCACAACTCCAAGTCCGTCTCCGTCACCTTCGCCTTCACCGTCGCCGAGCCCCAGTCCGAGTCCGAGTCCAAGCCCGGCTCCAGCGACTCCCACACCAAGTTCGGCATCCAGCGCACGTTCGTCGAGCATCGGGACCGTCGGTTCGTCGTCCAGCATCCGGCTGACGGCCAGCTCGTCTTCGTCCCCGACAACCGTTTCGTCTTCTTCCTCGT
>DAORHV010000085.1:0-5164 GCA_035438175.1 Candidatus Peribacteria bacterium | reverse complement strand
CCAAGAAGGCGCTCGATGCCTTCAAGCATATCTTCCCGCACGATTAACCAGCACCCATGCCTACCGAACCCGTCAACCCCCTGCTCTCTCCGACCGGCACCCCGGATACCGTCCGCACAAAGAAAAAGGCGGCCGCGTCCTCCACGCAGCGCTACTTGCCGATCGCGGAAATCAAGGAAGACACGCTCGTGTTAAAGAACGGCGGACTTCGCGCCGTGCTGAAAGTGAACTCGCTGAACTTCAACCTCAAGTCCGAGGTCGAGCAGCAAGGTATCATCGCCGGTTACCAGTCGTTCGTGAACACGCTCATCTTCCCGGTGCAGATCCTCATCCGTTCCACGCGCCTGAACATCGACCCGTACATCAAGGGGTTGCAGGAGAAGGCCGTGACGCAGGAAAACCCGCTGCTGAAGGACCAGACACTCGACTACGCGGACTTCATGGAGAAGCTGGTCGACATCGCCGACATCATGCAGAAAAGCTTTTATATCATCGTGCCGCTCGACGCGACCACCGACACGAAGCGCACGCTCATGCAGCGCTTCATGCAGTGGCTTGCCGCCGAAGACACCAAGGGCAAAGCCCTGGAGCGCAGCCGCGTGTTCCGCGGTTACAGCAAGATCCTGCGCGACCGCATCACGCTGGTGCAATCGGGCCTGGAGAACATCGGCATCACCATGCGCCGCATGAAGACCGACGAGCTGGTGCAGCTGTTCTACTCGATCTACAACCCGCTGACCTGCCAGAAGCAGAAGTTCAACGGCATCGACGACCTGAACGTGGATAAGTCGATGGTGATCTAAGCAGGACTCCGACGACTCCAAGGAAGACTATTTTCGTTGGAGTCTTTGGCATCGTTGGAGTCGTCGGAGTCCACGTCGAGAATTATTGACAGAAATCTCTCCCCACCGCTACAGTAGCCCGCGCGTCACCGTTGCTCGTGCAAGAACGGTACCGCTCCTTATCCTCCCCTTGCACCACACACTTTTTTTATGGCTACCGCCACAAAAACCAAGACCCCGTCGATCATGTACGAGCTGCTCAAGGAATCGCCGCCTGCTTTCAGCGCGCGTCCGGGTGAACTCGTCGAAGGCACCGTCATTTTCAAGGGCAAGAACAAGCTCTTGGTGGACTTAAACGGCGTCGCGACCGGCATCATCTCGGGCCGCGAACTCCGCGACTCCCTGAACACCTTCCGCGAACTGGCCGTCGGCGAGCCGATCGCCGCGCTGGTGCTGGAGGACGAGAACGACGAAGGCATGGTCGTGCTCAGCTTGCGCATGGCAAGCCAGCAGAAGGCCTGGGACCGCTTCCACAAGATGATTGAAGACGACAAGACCATGACGTTCACGGCCCAGGAGGCCAACAAGGGCGGATTGCTCGCCAACATCGACGGCATCCGCACCTTCCTGCCCGTGTCGCAGCTTGCACCGTCGAACTACCCGCGCGTCAACAATGGCGACAGTGCCGAGATCCTGAACCGCCTGCAGAAGTTCGTCGGACACGCCTTCACCGTGAAGATCATCACGCTCGATGAGGACGCCGGCAAGATCGTCGTCTCCGAGCGCGAGGCCATGGCCGAGGAGCGCTCCAAGATGCTCGAGACCCTGACCATCGGTTCCGTGAAGGACGGTCACGTCAGCGGCATCGTGAAGTTCGGTCTGTTCGTCGCGTTCGAAGGACTGGAAGGATTGGTCCACATCTCCGAAATCGCCTGGGGCCACGTCAAGAACCCGGCCGAGTTCGCCCAGGTCGGCGACCGCGTCCAGGTGAAGGTCATCGGCATCGACGGCGAGAAGCTGTCGTTGTCCATCAAGCAGCTGGCCAAGGACCCGTGGGAAGAGATCGCCGAGCGTTACCCGGTCGGCAAGAAGGTCGAGGGTACGGTCGTCCGCTTCGCCGACTACGGCGCCTTCCTGAACCTGGAGAAAGACATCACCGGTCTCGTGCACATCACCGAAATCGACCACCAGAAGGTGGCTGATCCGGCCCAGGCACTGAAGATCGGCCAGAAGGTCGAGGCACAGGTCATCAACATCGATATCGACGAGCGCCGCATCGGACTGTCGATCAAGGCTCTCAAGCCCATCGACGCCGCAACGCTCGAGCGCATCAAGAAGGACCGCGAGGCCGAGGCAGCCGCCAAGGATGCTCCGAAAGCCGAGCCAGCCGCCGAGGGAGGATTCGTCGCTTCCAAGACCGGCAAGAAGTACTACGCCGAGGGCAGCGCCGCCGCCAAGAAGATCGCCGCCGAGAACCTGGTGAGCTTCAAGACCAAGGCCGAGGCCGAGGCCGCCGGTTACGCCGAGTAATTGACCGCATCACTGAGAATCCAAACTCCGGGGCGCACCCCCGGAGTTTTTTTGTGGTGCCGGGATCGTCTGCTGTATGGTTGCCGCATGCCTGAACAGCAGAATCCGATGTTCGCGGCCGTACGGGATTTCTACGCCGCGCTCAACGCCAACGACGTTGCGGCCGCACTGCGGTTATTCGACGCACAGGCCGTGCGAATCGAGTTCGAAGGCCACCCGTTCACCGGCACGTATCGCGGGCTTGCCGAACTGGAAGCACACTTATCCGCCGCGCGCTCGACGTGGGCCGAAGGAAGCTGCGAACCGCTGCGCATGATTGCAGCGGGTGACAAGGTCGTCGTGCCGGTGCATGTACGCGTGAGAAAAAAGGACTCCGCGTCATGGAACGAAGGAGAGACGGGCGATGTTTTTACATTCAAGGACGGCAAGATCGTGGAATTCCGCACTTTCCTGAAAGGCGATGAGGCGCTTGCGTGGGCGGGAGCCACGGCGTCCTAGGCTTTCAGCTTCTGCTCGCTCAGGAAATGCAGGTGCAGGTACGGGACTTCCTGTCCGCCGCCCTTGCCCACGGCGAACCGCAATTTGTAGCCGTCGATCCCCTGCTTCTTGGCGAATTTCTGGGCCTTCAGGATCAGCATGCCCGGGATATGCTCCGTTTCGGGCGTCACGGTAGCGATGGATTCGACGAAACGTTTGGGGATGAACAACAGGTGGGTGGCCGCCTGGGGGTGGATGTCGTGGAACGCCAGGACTTCGTCATCCTGGTAGACGACCTTGGCCGGAATGGTGCCGGCCAGGATCTTGTGGAAGGTGGTTTCGGAGGGCATACGTCCATGGTACACGTGGCGACTTTGCCTGGAAAAGCCCGATTCACGGCTTCGGGCTGCCGAAAAATTGACTTTTAGACGATTATAAGAGATAATAGAGTCAGATGGCAGCCATGAAGAACAGCGCCGAGCAAGCAAATACCGTGACGTCTTCGGTCGAACAGGCCGAAGGACCCGCCATCGTGTTCCAGCCCCAGAAGCTCACCGAGATCGTCGAGATGATCGACCTCATGGGCCGCATCAGCGAACGCGTCCGCGAGGACAAATCGCAGGATGCCGGCGGCGGAGGCGGCGGCACCACGGCCGGCAAGAAAGGCAAAGCCGCCACCGTGACCATCCGCGACCAGGCCATCGCCAACCTGCCCGCCCCGCTTGTCATGCAGCAGCGCCTGGTGAAGCACATTCAAAAGGAAATCGACACGCTGGCTTCGCAGGCTTCGGCGTTGGCCAATTCCACGCAGAACGGCGCCGCCTTCGCACTCAACGAGATGTACCGCAAAATCCGCCGCCTGTATTCGCTGATGGAAGAAATCGTGCACGCCGGCGCCGAACTCATCCGCCGCTTTTACATCGCCGTATTCATCGACAACCAGCCGATCCTCGTGAGCGGCAACTCGTTCGCGCGCTGAGAGCGCCTAGAAATCGTGGATCGTCGGCACCGAACTCGAGGAAGAGCCGGCCGGCGGGGTTTGACGTTCGGGCAGACGCTGGCGTTCGTCGATCTGGATGATCATCCGCTGCACGAACGCGTCGATGAGCGGCGGCCACTGCACGCCGCGCAGGAACCACACCAGGATGGGCACCACGATCGCCACCGCCGCCAGCGCGCCGAGCACCGACAGCATGCCGTTCAGGAACGAACGCAGCATGACCGGCTTCCAGCGCACCTGCTGCGACAGGCTTTTCTCCACATGGTTGAGCGTGGTTTGCAGGCGCGCGAGATCCGCACGGAGATCGCCGGACTGCTTGGGCCGTTCGGGAGCGGATTTTTTGGGCATGGATTACAGGATTCCGATGTCGTGCTGGTCCTCGCGGAGCACACCAGTGATGGGGTTGGCGGCTTCGTGGATGCCTGCCAGCGGCAGCATGGCCTTCAGTTGCTCGGGTTTGGGCAGGTCTTTGGTGCCGAGCGAGCGGGACTTCCAGAGGGCGCGCAGCACGGCCATGTACTTGTCGTCGGTGCGCAAGCGTTCGATGTACGGCTCGGACATGACGGCGAAGCGCGTGTTGGGCAGACGCTCGGCCAGCGCGTAGATGGCGGCCACGAAGGTTTCTTCGCCGCCGGCCAGGCGGAACGCGAAGACGTCTTCCACGCTGGCGGCGATGCTCTCGGCGTCCATGCCGGCCAATACCATGAGCTGTTCTGACGGCGCGGACGGGAAATAGTGACGCACGCCGATGCGCTTGAGCGAGCACGGCAGGTTTAAGTCGGCGATGAGGTCGGCGATCTGGCTCGCCAGTCCGCCTTCGGTGTTGTGGTCTTCAACCACGATGAGGTGCTGGGTTTCCAGCGCGGCCTGGATGATGGCGGCGCTGTCGAGCGGGCGGATGCAGGCGGAGTTCAGCACGCGCACCGTACGTTCGGATTCGGCGTTCAGGATGTCGGCGGCCTTCACGACTTCGTGCAGCGCGGCGCCGTAACTGATGATAGTGGCCTGGTCGCGCTGGTCCCCGTGTCCGCGCACCACCGTGGCGCGTCCGTCGAACACGTAGTCCGGTCCGTACAGCGGCTTCTTGCCGGTGGCGTCCATGAGCTGCGGGTGGTTGGCGCGTCCGGCGAACACGTACACGCTGTCTTTGCCTTCGGCGATGATCTGCATCGAACGCTCGGCCATGGCGACGGCCTGGTTGTTGTCGCCCATGACCCACACCTGGGTGTGGTCGAACGGGATGTTCACGTAGTTGCGGTCCTGGTGGGTCTCGCCGTCCTCACCCACGCACAGACCCGCGTGCGTGCAGTCGTGCACCACGCCCAGCGGCACGTGGCCGGAGTTGATGTCGATGAGACGGGCGTTGGCGCGCGCC
>DAORHV010000084.1:0-5240 GCA_035438175.1 Candidatus Peribacteria bacterium | reverse complement strand
TTCTGCTATACTGAGAGGAAAACACTTCCTTTTCAGTCTTGCGTACGCACCGTCATTTCGTGGCCGTTCCGCTCACCCTGGCATTGCTCATGCTGGTGCTCGCGTCGCATCCGGGTGCCGGACGCATCGGCGCTTCGGCGATGCAACCGGACGATTCGCTGAAAAACGGAGGTACGCTTACGACCCAGTCGCAGGCCATGGAATTCACGGCCATGCCCGGAATCCGTGGTGTTCTGGACGCCCGCAGCACGCTGGAGCGCAATGGTAACGCACTCACCCTGCGCAGCGGCACGGTCATTGTCCGCACCAGCGGTTTCGTGCGCATGCAGGCGGGGGACGGCGTCGTTGTGGATGGCGTCCGCACCGGTTGGTATGCCCTCAGCGATTCCGCCAACATGGTGGTCGTCGCCTTGGCGGCGCCCATCGCGGTCACGGTTCGCGGCGAACTGACCGTGCTGACCGTCGGGGAACAGATCCGCATCCCGGCCGCTCCGGACCAGCCCGTGCAGCGCACGACCGTGCCGCAAGGCTGGCTTCAGCAGTATATCGGGCGCATCGCCGCGCTGTCCGACGAGCCGGTGGATTTGGAGGCCGTCATTCCCGATACCTCGCCGCTGCATGCGCTGCGTGACGCACTGCTGACCAAGCAGTACGACACGGCGCGCGCCTTTGTGGAGGATTCCGGCAACGAGCCGGCACTCGTCGCCGATGCCAACCGTCCGGCGGTCGCGGCGGTGGTGGCCGTGCTCGGCCAGGCTTCCAGCGCCGATGCGGACGCACTCATGGTCGCGTTGCACTGCATCCGCTCGCTGGAGCCCGCTGCGCCGCTCGACCGCCTGATGAGCATCGCGTACGGCATCGGACGCGTGCCGGGCGCGGATACGGACGCCGAGACCGTCTTGGCAGACGCGTTTCCGGTCGGCGAAGACGCTGCACGCTGGGCTGGCCTGCTGACTGTCATCGAGCGCTCGTCATCGTTGCCGCTGCCCGACGCGTTCGTCGTCCGCTGGCAGCGCTTGGTCGAACGCGCCGCCACCGCCGATCCGTCGGTTGCCGCCACGCTGCTCGCCGATGCCGCCGCTTTGCCGGCCGTCATCGAGGACCGCGGCTATCCGCGCCATGCACGCATCTGGGAAGACGTCCTGCGCGAGTCCACCGCTTACGTGAACCCATTGCTCGGGGCAGGTGACCGCGTCCAGTTGGAGAAGGCCTTGCATGACGCCGCCGCCCGCGCACTGCCCAAGCCCGAAGCACCCGCCGCCGCGGTATCCAGTTCGGCCCCTGCCGCACCGACCCATTCGCGCGAGGAGCTTATCGACATGACCAAGCAGGCGATCTCCGAGCACGGTGCCATGCTCACGCCCACCACGTCGTTCGTGATTCCGGACAACCAGGCCGATGCCGTTCGCGTCATCGGGGTGTACTTCGCTACCCGCAGGGGAGACCTGTCATTCGAGTTCACATACCACCCCGTCACGCAAACGCTGGACCGCATCGTGGTCAGCGGCCAGTTGCTGCCGAACACGCTGACGCTGGAACAATTCCTGTCCGGACTCTAAAACAAAAAGGCCCCCCGTTCGGTGAGGCCTCTTTGCGGCGTGAACGTCTGATTATTTCTGGACCGAGCAGCTGCCGTTGCAGCCGGGCTTTCCGCAGGCGCACTTGGCGGCGCAGGCGCCGTTGCATGCCGCGTTGCCGCACTTGCAGCCGCAGCAGCCCTTGCAGCAAATAGCCAGCTTGTAGATGCCGGCGAGACCCACCAGCAGGTACACGACCGCTTCGACGGTCATCCACTGTCCGAGGATCATGTGGACGACGTTCCAGTCAGCGCCTTTGCCCATCAGCATACCGAGACCGACGAGGCCCCAGTTGAGAGCGCCGACGAGGATCAGGACGAGGGCGATAAGCCCTGAGGGACATTTAGAGCACGACATAGGGAAATGTGGGGAAATGAAACTTTCGCTATTACAATCTTTCAGCCTGATTTTTGCAAGATTTTCTCTTGTACAAAACACTTCTTCCATTACGAAATCTCATTTCGTGCACATTTTTTGAACAACGATTTATTACTCGAACAGCACGGGGATTTCGATCGATTTGTCATTCTCCGGTAAACCCGAGGGGTTGTCGTTTTTCAAAATGAGCGTCCCGCTCTTGGCGGCGGTCGTGAAGACGAGCTTCGCCGAGAAGGGGGCGAAATCATCCGTCATCCATTCACCCTGGGCCTGGGCCGGAACCGCGGCAAGCAATACACCCTTGTCGTCCACCAGGTTCACGGGGAATGACGCCTCGAAGTACCAGTTGCCGCGCGCTTCGCCGGTAATCACCATGCCGGTCTTCAGCGTGTCGCCGTTCTTCACGTTCAGGTTGCGGATCATCTCGCTCATGTCGGGTGTGCTGGATGCCATGGCGCTGGCGACGCTGGAGCTGGAACTGCTTGCGGGTACCGTGCCGCCGGACGGTTGGGCAGGCATGCAGGCGGCCAGTCCGACGGTGGCGGCCAACAACAAAGAGGCAGTGGAAAGCGTGCGCATGATTTTTCAGGGGAAGAGAAACGCAGTTTAGCACGGATCGTTATGTACAATTTTATACAATGTGGTTAAATATACTTCTTATGAATGAAAAAGAGTTCGCCATGACCGATGACCTGCGCTTGGGAGCCGGTGGCGTGGGCGTGGAACGGACGGCGGCCGATCTGGCGTCAGCCGAGGGATTGCATGCGTTCTTCCAGACATTCGATGCCACGCGTCTGGCGGGCATCGAGGCGCAGTTCGCGAACATCAACGCAGCCATCGGGATGCAGCCGCCTCCGGCCGCGAACCGACGTCAGCGTCACGAGATGCGCGGCGTACACCACCGTCTGACCAAATGGGGTTCGGTGAAAATCCGTGAAGCGGTGGCACTGGCGGACTTGGCCGGCTCGGTCGCCGAGGGCGACGCGCTGCATATACACGACGTCTGCGGCGGGAAAGGAGCGGTGGCACTGTACGTCGCTTTCCTGCGTCAGCAAGCCGGCCGCGTGACGACCGGTACGTGCTGGGAGCTGCGCGCCGACCAGCAGCAGGGGCATGAATTCGTCGGCAGCTGGCTGGGACTGACGGCACCGCCCGATTTCCGGTCCGTCGATATCGCGCATGCGGATCTGGCTCGTGCGCCGGACGGCAAAACCCACGCACTGGCCAAGCACGCCTGCGGACCGCTGACCGATGCCGTGTTCGCCAATGTCGCCGCGTTGCCTGCGCACGAGAAGCCGGACGTAACTGCGGTGATGACGTGTTGCCATTCGTACCTTCAGGGCACCGAGCCGTTCTGGCCTGCCTCCGTTCCGCTAACCGATCGTCAGGAGATCGCCCGCCGCGCCGACCCGCAGAAAGAACCCGATCCGTACGTCCGCGACGTGGTGGGTGTGGTCTGCCGCCGCGTGGTGGATGCGCTGCGCGCCAAAATGATGGGGGCAGACCTACGCGAAGCGCTGCCGTTCGGGAAAGAGAGCCAGCGCAACCACGTGCTCAGCAAGGCTTAAGCGCCCAGACCGCGCCTGCCGGCGGTGTCGTCGGTGTTCGGCCGGCGGTGCGCGCGTTCGAAATCCATGGCGGCGTTATCGATCCAGCCGCCGATGACTTTGCCGACGATCATGAGCGAAATGGACAGCGGCATCCACTGGAAGAACAGCACCACGTACTGTTGCACCTGCGGCCAGGTCTGCGGAGCGTTGTACCACGACGACGGACTGGTGAAGAACGGAATGTGCAGTTGCCGGAAGAGCCACTCCAGCGACATGTAGTTGAACGTGGTGTAGATGAACCAGATGACGGCTTGGTAGACGATGATTCCGATGCCGCCGATACCGGCCACGCCGTACGAAAAGAAACCGGCCAGCAGGTCGGTGATGCGGGTCCACCACGGGGATTGATATTGGCTCATGGGAAAGAGGATAGCACCTTCGGTCAGGTACATGGAAAACAGAAGTTGATGGTGGTGGGCGACGGCAGACTTGAACTGCCGACCTCGACATTATCAGTGTCGCGCTCTAACCAGCTGAGCTAGTCGCCCATGTCTATGCTTTGAAGGGTCTTTCGGGGATCGCGCGGCGGCCTTTTTATTACGACGGCTTCCTTCGGAAGCCTAGGCCAGCTGAGCTAGTCGCCCAAAACAAGAACCTGTAGCCAACAGAGGGTACGAAAGAGTGGGGGATTGGTCAACTGGAACCCCTCGCCTTAGCTGTACATCTTCGTCACGCTCTGGCCCGTCACCACGTTTTTAATCACTTCTGCGAGCAGCGGGGCGATCGGCAGGACCGTGAGGCCTTTGAAGGTCTTTCCGTCGGTCGGCATGGTGTCGGTGACGATCAATTCCTTAAATGCGGCCTTTTTCAGGTTCTCCAGGGCCTTGCCCGAGAATACCGGGTGGGTGACGGCGGCGTAGACGTCTTTGTTGGCGTTGCGCTGGATCAGCGCCTCGCGGGCGGGGGCCAGCGTGCTGCCGGTGTCGATCATGTCGTCGAAGATAATGCACGTGCGGCCATCGATGTCACCGGCCACCTCCAGAATTTGCGCCTTGTGGTGCGCCTCGCGGTGCTTGTGCATCACGGCCAGCTCGGCGCCCACCAGGTCGGCGAACTTCTTGGCGCGCTTGGCGCCGCCGGCGTCCGGCGCGACGATGGTCAGGTCCTTCAGGTTCTTTTCCTTAATGTACTTGGCCAGCACCATACGCGCGTCCAGCGCGTCGACCGGAATGGAGAAGAATCCCTGGATCTGGTCCGAGTGCAAATCCACCGTGATCACATGGTCGGCGCCGGCCGTTTCCAGCAGGTTGGCGACCAGCTTGGCCGAGATAGGCTCGCGGGGCAGAGCCACACGGTCCTGGCGCGCGTACGGGAAATGCGGAAGGATGACATGCACGGTCTTGGCGAAGCTGAGCTTGGCGGCTTGGATCATGAGCAGCAGCTCCATCAGGTCTTCGTTGGGGTTGGCACCCGTCTGCAGCAAAAAGACCTCCTTGCCGCGGATGGACTCTTCGTAGCGCACGTAGCGTTCTCCGCAGCTGAAATGCTTCAGCGTGATTTTCCCGAGCGGTGATCCAAGCTCCTTTGCGAGGGCGCTGGCGAGTGCCGGGTGGGAAGATCCTGCGAAAAGATGCATCTCAGGCTATAGTATAGCCCATGCACGTGCGGTTTTCCATCGTCCGCGGCACTCCGGTCGTCGACGAGCAGACACAGCAGACGCTGGGCGTCCTCTCCC
>DAORHV010000083.1:0-5271 GCA_035438175.1 Candidatus Peribacteria bacterium | reverse complement strand
CGCCTCGCACATCGCCACCGACTGGTCCAAGACCGCCGAGCGCAAGGGCAAGCCGCTGCTGCGCTGCATGTCGCTCAACGACAACACCGCGTTCATGACCGCGATCGGCAACGACCTCGGCTACGACGAGCTGTTCTCGCGCCAGATGGAGAACCTGGTCGACAAGGGCGACGTGGTCGTGATGATCTCCGGCTCGGGCAACTCGCCCAACGTGATCAAGGCCGCGGCACTAGCCAAGAAGCGCGGGGCCAAGACGGTGGCGATGACCGGCTTCGCCGGCGGCAAGCTGCGCAAGATGGTGGACATCTGCCTGCACATCCCGAGCGACCAGTACGGCGTGATCGAGGACATGCACATGGCGGCGGGTTCGATCCTCGCCTTCTACCTGAAGCAGCGCCGCTGACGCGCAGCGGCTTGCACCAGCACCGCGGCGTGGCCACCAGCTTCGTGCTCGACGGCGCGCTGGTCGACTTCGCCGGGCCGATCAGCCTGCACCAGGCCGGCATCAACCTGCACGGCGCCACGCACGACGCCATCGCGTACCAGCACACGCTGCTGGTCTCGCGCCTGGAAGGGCCGGTGGTCTACCCCGCCAGCCGCGGCACGCTCACCGGCCTGCATGCCGGGTCGCGCCATGCCGAGTTCGGCAACCCGGCACCCGAGGCATCGCCGGACATCAATGTCGCGGTGGAAATCCGCCACTTTCACGCCGGGCGGGAAACTGGAACCGTGGTACGGCCGCGGAGCATAGCCTTGCGGAACGACTCTCTGGTATCCTGAACACCCTTCCTCAACTTGTATGTCCGTTATCGAGTCCTTGAACAAGCTGCTCGGAGACCCCAACAAGAAGGAGCTCAAAAAGCTCCAGCCCATCGTGCACCAGGTGCGCGAGCTGGGACGTTCGGAGAAGATCAAGAACCTGACCCTGGCGGATCTGCCCGGCAAGACCGCCGAACTGAAGGAGCGCGTGGCCAAAGGCGAAACGCTGGACGCCATGCTGCCCGAGGCGTTCGCGGTCGCCATCCGCGCCTGCGAACTGCTGGTCGGCCACGAGGAGAAAATCGGTAACCAGACGTTCCGCTGGGACATGGTCCCGTTCGACGTGCAGATCATCGGCGGAGCCGCGCTCCACCGCGGATGCATCGCCGAAATGCGCACCGGTGAAGGAAAGACGCTCGTGTGCACCCTGCCCGTGTACCTGAACGCGCTCGCCGGCAAAGGCGTGCACGTCGTCACCGTCAACGATTACCTGGCCAAGCGCGACGCTCAGTGGATGGGCGTGTTGTACAAGGCGCTGGGTCTGACCGTCGGCACCATCGTCCACGGCCTGAACCAGGACGAGCGCAAGGCCGCCTACGCCAGCGACGTCACCTACGGTACCAACAACGAATTCGGTTTCGACTACCTGCGCGACAACATGGCCGGCTCGCTGGAGCGCCAGGTGCAGCGCGGACTGAACTACTCGATCGTGGACGAAGTCGACTCGATTCTCATCGACGAAGCGCGCACGCCGCTCATCATCAGCCAGCCGGCCGCCGAGAGCACCCTGAAATACGGCGTCTACGCGCAGCACGCCCGCAATCTGGTGGAGAACACGCACTTCATGAAGGACGAGAAGCAACGCGCCGCCACGCTCACCGAAGAGGGAATCAAGAAAATGGAGGAGCTGCTCGGCGTGGAGAACATCTACACCGAAAAGGGTTTTGAGGAAGTGCACCACATCGAACAGGCTCTGCGTGCGCACGCCATTTACCAGCGCGACGTGGACTACGTGGTGAAGGACGGCGAGGTGATCATCGTGGACGAGTTCACCGGCCGCCTGATGCCGGGCCGCCGCTACAGCCACGGCCTGCACCAGGCCATCGAGGCCAAGGAAGGCGTGGCCGTGCAGCGCGAGAGCAAGACGCTGGCGACCATCACGTTCCAGAACTACTTCCGCCTGTACGCCAAGCTGGCCGGCATGACGGGTACGGCCAAGACCGAAGAAGAGGAATTCCAGTCGATCTACAAACTGAACACGGTCGTCATCCCGACGCACCGCGCCATGGTCCGTATCGACAAATCCGACGCGGTGTACCGTACGCTGAAGGCCAAGTTCACGGCCGTGGCCAAGATCGCCAAGGAGCGCAACGCCAAGGGCCAGCCGGTGCTCATCGGCACGACCAGCATTGAGAAGTCCGAAGCCATGAGCGCGCTGCTCACCGAAATGGGCGTGACCCACACCGTGCTGAACGCCAAGCACCACGAGAAGGAAGCCGAGATCGTCGCCAACGCCGGTCAGCGCGGCGCCGTGACCATCGCCACCAACATGGCCGGACGCGGAACCGACATCAAGCTGGGCGAAGGCGTCCAGGAACTGGGAGGTCTTCTTATCCTCGGCACCGAGCGCCACGAATCGCGCCGTATCGACAACCAGCTGCGCGGCCGCTCCGGCCGCCAGGGCGACCCCGGCGAGAGCCAGTTCTTCGTGTCCATGGAGGACGAACTCATGCGCCTATTCGGCGGCGACCGCCTGAAGTCCATGATGGAACGCCTGAAGGTTCCCGACGACGTGCCGCTCGAAAACCCGCTGGTCAGCCGCTCCATCGAGAGCGCCCAGAAGAAGGTGGAAGGCCGCAACTTCGATACGCGCCGCCACGTCGTGCAGTACGACGACGTCATGAACAAGCATCGCGAAATCATGTACAAGCGCCGCCAGAAGATTTTGGTGAAGATCGCCGAAGCCGCCGGCAAGCCGGCCGGCGAGGAGGCCAAGGACTTCCTGCACGAGGAGGCCGTGGACGCCATGATGAAAGACGTCCATGCCATCGTGGAACAGAACACGCCGGGCGAGGACGAGGGCCAGTGGAACTACAAAGGCATGCTCGACGCGCTCACCGCCCTGCACCCGCAGCTGGGCGACGCGCTGACCGAAGAAGAACTGAAGCGCTGCATGGAACGCGAGAAGCTGGAGGAAGTGCTGACCACGCTCGTGTCGTCCTTCTACGCCAAAAAGTGCGAGATGTACCCCGTCGAGACGCTGCGCCGCGCCGAACGCATCATCGTGCTGCAGTCCATCGACACGCACTGGATGGACCACATCGACACCATGGCCCACCTGCGCGAGCAGGTCGCCTTCTCGGGCTACGCGCAGCGCGATCCGCTCATCGAGTACCAGGATCGCGGATTCCACCTGTTCCAGAAATTGCTCACCGCCATTTCGTCGACCATGGTGCGCGTCCTCCTCCAGGCCGACTTCAACCAGTTCGCCCAGCAGCAGATCGTCCAGCAGCAACCGGAAGACTTGCAGACCAACGACGCCGAAATCGAAGGCGGATTGCAGTCCACGCTCGGCGTGAACCCCATCCGTCCGGTCACGCGCGGCGAAAGCAACCGCAAGGCCAAGGAAGCCGCGCCGAAGGTCGGCCGCAACGATCCGTGTCCGTGCGGATCGGGCAAGAAGTACAAGAAGTGCCACGGCACCGAGGAATAGCCTTTCGCCTGGGAGGTGAAAAGAACACCCCGTTTCGTTTACAAAACGAAATAGTATGGTTTAATGAACATTGTTCACGTTCCTTCGTATCGTCGTTTCTTCGGCCCCGCAGAGTCATGACGCGTTCATGGTTGCGTGGGGCTGAACAACTTGGGCCCCAGAAAGCGTTTGTATGCAGACGATTTTGCTTGCGGCGTGCTTTTGGTTCGGAGGATTTGTTTGCCTCCTACTGCACGCTTGGGTTCCGGCGGTCGCGACGTTCATCGTAAGTGGCTTGATCATGACTGGCACCATTTGCCAGCCGACAAGGACTTACGAATCGCAACGCGGCAGCCACTACCCCGGTGCCAGCGCCGGCCTCTAAGTAGCGATAGGACTAACAACGTGAACACTCACCCCCTGGCTTCGGCCGGGGGGTAGCTTCGTTGTGGAGCCGAGGGCGGGGTATACTGTGACCCTTCGCATGGCGCCCATCCCCAGCCAGATCATCGGCCACGAGAAACAATGCGGCCAGCTGCTGCAGGACATCGCACGCGACAACGTGGCGCACGCGTACCTGTTCACCGGACCCAAGCACATCGGCAAGTTCAGCGTGGCACGCTGGTTCGCGCTGCAACTGCTCGGCGACACCGTTCCGGCCGACAAGAAGGCCGGCGTGCAGGACCAGATCGAACGCATGATCCACCCCGACTTTCTGTCGCTCGACCAGTTGTGGATCGAGGAGATCCAGGAGGACTGGAACCAGATCAGCAAGACATCGAACATCGCGCAGCAGCACCGTTCCAAGGTGCCCAAGGCGCGCACCGACAGCATCGGCATCGATGAAGTCCGTGCGCTGCAGGAGCGCCTGTACGACACCGGCAGCAGCAAGCATTTCGTGTGCCTCATCCGCTCCATGGAACGCATGGCCGCCCCGGCCGCCACCGCCTTTTTGAAAGTGCTGGAAGAACCGCCGCCGCGCGTGGTGTTCGTGCTCACGACCGAATCCGAGACCCGCGTGCTGAACACCGTGCTGTCGCGGACACGCGTGCTCAAGTTCCACCGCCTGCACGACAGCCAGTTGCAGCCGCTGGCCGGCGGCATGGAACCCGACGACGCATCGTTCGTGCTGCACCTGGCGCAGGGTGCGCCCGGCAAGGCGATAACCCTGATGAAAGACCCGGACGCGCTGCGGGCCGAGAAGCTCATGCATTCGCAGGCCACCCAGTTCTGGCGTGCACGCACCGCCTATGAGCGTCTGCCATGGATCACCGAGTTCCTGGCCAAGCCCGAGCAGACCGAAGGCATGCTGCTGCATCTGGGCCTCACGCTGCGCGAGCAGCCGCTTGCCGTACGTAAGCCGCACTGGACCCGGGCGTATGTGAATCTCGTCAATTCGCTTGCCACCAACGCCCACCGCGGACTGCTGTTACAGCGCTTCGCACTGGCACTGGACGCCGAATGATGGTAGCCTGATTTGCCACATGATTTACCTTGTTGTCTTCTGTGCGTCTCTTTTTGGGATCGCAGCCCTGCTGCTCCTGCGCATCCTGCTACGCCACCGTACGGTGCGCCGCATGGTCCGTTCGATGAAGGGTAATTTCCAGAACGCCGAAGACCGCGGCGCCAAGCTGGTGGAGGAGAAGGTGGTGGCCAAGCCGCGCCGCAATCCGCGCACGTCCGCCATCGAACTCCAAAAGGTGCGTTCGCTCTTGCGGTCGGCCGAGAAAGAAATCGCGCTGCAGAATTTCGACAAAGCCGAGCATCTGTTCATCCAAGCGCTGACCATTCATCCCGACGCCGCCGACATCCAGGCGCAT
>DAORHV010000082.1:0-5273 GCA_035438175.1 Candidatus Peribacteria bacterium | reverse complement strand
CGCCCAAATGAGGAGCGGCAGCCCGGCGCAGAGCGCACACAGTAGGGGTTGAAGCGCAACGGGCTTTGCAGTACGATTTCCCGGCTCCTTACGTTTCGAACTACCCTGGCTCTGTAGCTCAGTTGGTAGAGCAGGAGACTCTTAATCTCTTGGTCGTGGGTTCAAGTCCCACCCGATCCACCATTTCAAACACACATCGAACCATCAATTGCTTGAGAGGAGAACTCTTCATCTCTTGGTCGTGGGTGCATGCCGTGACCAATCCGGTGCTTTCCCCCTGTAATCCTGATGTCAGGAATTCTTGACAATCTGCCTCATCTGTTCATACTACTAGAAGTCAGTTCGTACCCTTCGGATTGACTGCGTTCATTCTTTGGAATCGTCGCCCGGAAGAGAGTGGTTTGGAGGACAGGTTGAACTTTGCGTATCGCAAAGGCGAGTATTCCGCACTGGTCAAAGAGAGTTGGCCGGTAAAGCAAGTTGTTTGCTGCGATTGCCGAAAAAGCAAGTTCGCTGCAGGCATTAGCGTCGCGGAAATAACGCTGGAGATAGGCAGAGAAGTCGTCGACATCGACGCAAGCTCGGAACACGGTCTCCGAGTAAAGGCATTCCTGCAAAAGAAGCTGGGTGTCTCACGAGGCATTTGCCTCGATTGCTTCACGAATCGCATCAGTCAAATGATGTAGAGTAGCGAATCTTCTCTCTGTACGGGGAGAATGACATTGGCTCGCCTGCCCGGGCGAGCCTTTTCACGGACATTCATACCGGCTTGACCCGTCTCCGGTTGGTTTCGCTGTGCGTCCGCCAAGGTTGCACATGGGGTATACTGCGATTTGTCTCTTCCACTCGCATCATGAAGTCCAAGCCGAACATCTCGCTGATCATTGGAATCGCGATTCCCATCGTCATGGTCCTGTTCGTCGCCTGCAGCATTTATTTGCCGGGCCTATTCATCCAGCCCAAGGTCGATTTCCTGTATATGACGGGAAGCAATGACCGGTATTCCTGCAAAATGATCTACGAAGTGCACGGCGGAACGCTGCAGCACATCGTGCCTCCGTCGCCGTACAACGACCCGGCGTACGTGAAGCAGGAGTGCTCGCCGATGTTCTACGTCTACGACGTGAAGACCAACGAAAGCCGCGAGGTCACGTTCGAGGAAGCGCAGAAACTGAAGGCCGATCCGTCCGCGGTGTCACCCGACGGTTTTGAATTGGTGCGCGGCAACGGCGGAGGCGGGGACTTCCTGTTCCTGTTCGACATGGGCCGGGATTACAACTCGGTGTACCTGAAGGGCCACAATGTCAGCCGCAAAGTGAACATCAAGCGCACCGGCGGTGACGAATACTCGTATCTCGATTATCAATTCCTCGGCTGGATCCTTCCCTAATTCCCCCATGCAGAAGCAAGCACTCCTCGATGCCGTCGCCGAAGGCATTAAGCACAAGACCGTCACCAAGCGCGACGTGCTCGACGCCGTTGATCGCGGATACGGCAAGAATGCGGGATCGCACCTGCAGCTGTCCGAAATCCTGTACTACATCGGCGGCGCGATCGTGTTCCTGGGTATCGCCATCCTCATTGGGCAGAACTGGAGCGAGCTGAACGCGTTCACCAGGATTTTGGTCACGCTGGGCTCCGGCATCGCCGCGTACTTCGTGGGACTGACGTTCGTCCGCGACGCCCGCACCGAGCGCGTGGGCCAGGCGTTCTTCTTCCTGTCCGCGCTGGTGCTGCCGCTGGGATTGTTCGTCACCTTCGACCAGGCCGGGTACCAGACCTCGTCGGCGTACACCAACGTGCTGGTGTCCGGCGCGTTGTCGGCCATGTACATGGCGTCGTACGCGGCGTTCCGCAAGAGCGTGCTGCTGCTGTTCGGCATCTTCTTCTGCACCTGGTTGTTCTTTGCCGTCACCAGCGCGCTCATCTCGGGCAACGCGGTGTTCGGCGACTGGTGGCGCTTCTACGCCTACCGCGTGCTCGTCGCCGGCTTGTCGTACATGTTGCTCGGCCACTACTTCCAACACTCCGGCAAGGAGGAATTCACGGGTCCGCTGTACGGCTTCGGCATCTTCGGTTTCCTGGGTGCCGCGCTGACACTCGGAGGCTGGACGCCCGACGCATCGGTGGTGTGGGAACTGCTGTTCCCGGGACTGGTCTTCGGCGCCATGTTCCTGAGCGTGTATCTGCGCGCGAAGTCGTTCCTGGTGTTCGGATCCGGCTACCTCATGATCTACATCCTGAAGATCACCGGCGAGTACTTCCAGGAAGGCCTGGGCTGGCCGTTCGCGTTGGTGCTGGCCGGTCTTGCGCTCATCGGTGTGGGATACTTCGCCGTGTATCTGAACAAAAAGTACTTGGTCGCCAAGTAGGCGGTTGTACACTTCGAGCATGAAGACGCTTGGCAGGATTGCCGGACATCTGCTGGTGCTGGGCTACCTGCTGGCCACCGCGGCCGCGTTCCTGTTCACGCTGGCGCGCATCGCGCCGCCGGTCGGGCGCGAAGCCATGCTGGTCAGTTTCGCGATGATGGCCCCGTTCCAGGGCTACGCCACCCACGTGTATGAACTGGGCGCCGAAGGCGTGCGCGCTGACGGCACGCGGCAGGACATCGATTTGTCGCCGTACTATCCGACCACCTACGGCGAGCGCGTGGTGCGTGGGTATCTCATCATGTACCGCGTGTTCCATTCGGATGCCGACGGCATCGCGGCGTTCCAGCGCATCTCGCAGATCATCCGCGACCGCGAGCTGCAACGCGGCAACGCATACGCAGTCGTGCAGGCGTACTGGAAGGTGTGGCCGCTGTCGCCGGACGGACTCTTCACGCTGCGTAAACCCCCGACGCTGACCCGCGACGTCATCTCCCTCGACTAAATGAAGCTGAAGCGCATATGGACGGCATGGGATACCTGGTGGCTGGGCGACGTCGCCCCGCACCCGCTGGCGCTGGTGCGCATCGCGGCCGGGACGTGGCTGTTCGGGTATTGGCTGATCAAACTGCCGGGCGTGCCGATGCTGTTTTCCGATCAGGGAATTACCATCCCCATCGTCACGCGCGGACCGGCGTTGTTGCTGGTGGCGTTGCAATTGCCCCCGGCATCCGTGGCGTACGGCATCTATGCGGTGCTGCTGCTGGCGCTGTGCGGTCTGGCACTCGGCTGGCGTTCGCAGCTCATGGCCGTCATCGCATTCACGCTGTCGGTGTATTTCTGGATGATCTCGCTCCATTTGTACGGCTCGTCGTTCGACATGCTGTACCTGTTCCTGCTGTTCTCGCTGATGTTCAGCGATGCGGGCGGCACGTATTCGCTCGATATGAAATTGCGCCACGGCTCGTGGACGGCCTGGAAGCCGGTATGCGCCTTGTCGCAGCGGCTCATCGCGGTGCAGGTTACCGCCACCTACACCGGCGTGTGCTGGCAGAAGTTCGTCCTGGAGCAGTGGCAGGGCGGCGAGGTGTTGTACTACAACATGATGAGCATCTGGGCCACGCCGCCGGCGTTCTGGTTCGTGAAGCACGTGCCGTGGATGCCGGTCTACGACGCGCTGGTGCACGGGGTGGAGTTCCTGCAGTTCATCATTCCCATCGGCCTGTGGACCGGCCATTTGCGCCCGGTGGGCGTGGCGGCGGGCATCGTGTTCCACTGCATCATCGTGGCGTTCCTGGGCATGGGCTGGTTCCTGGTCATGCCGCCGACGTACGTGTTGTTCCCGCGGCCGGAGTCGGTGCGCGACGCGCTGTTTCGGCGCTTTCCGTCGCTGGCCGGCCCCGAGGTGCGCTGACGGCTACGTGCTTTGCCGCAATTCCGCGGCCGATGCGCATTCCACCAGCAGCGGGAAATCGGCGTCCTCATGGCCGAGCACCCGGTACCTGCAATCGTAGAACGATTCGACGGTAGTCCAGTATTCCATGTCCGGGCGTTTGCCCCAGCGGCCGCCCGATGTCGTATAGACCTTCGAGCCGAAGTGGTCTTCGGCGATGTCGCTGGTGGTGAACAGTACGCGTTGCCAGCCGATTTGCGCCAACCGCGCGGCGTATCCGCGCGTATGATCGTGGATGATCCCCACATTGGAGATGTACAGGGTGTGCGGTTCGCCGATGGGGGCCGGGAGATCCAACACATTGGCGCAGGACAGTCGCGTGTCCGTGCAAAGCGCGATGTGCTGCAGCCGTTCATAGCCGTCGCCCGGCAGCTCCGGGACGGCGAAGCGGTCGCGCTTCGCGACATCGTTGCCGATCCTGCGCATCGTCTCCGCGTCGGACAGCACTTCGGTCGCGGCGAGAGCGGCCGGACTCAAGTGCGGTACGACGTGCCGGTCGAACACCGCGCTCCGGCTTAGCGGCGTGTCTGCCGCAGGCGTCCATGTACGCTCGAAATCGCCGCGGTCGAGCGTGCGCAGGCATCGGAGTTTTACTTCGGCGGCTGCGGTCGCGATAGGGGACACGTCGAACAGATGCAGCGATGATGGTTCGTTGTGTAACAAGGCGATCGGATACTCGCATCCGCCCGTGACGCTGGTGACGCGCTCGCCGCGGGGCACCGCTCCGTTCAGGAGACCAATGGGGTCCGACGATCCGATGTACAGCGCCACGTATGGCCGTCGATCGCCGTGCACGCATGCATGGACCTGCCGTTCGGTGGTCTCTTGGTGGATGGGTGCTTCGCGCATAAGGGGGTGGATTGTACATGTGCTTCGCCCTTCGCGCGCTTCGGGCGTACCATCGTGCCGTGCAAAAGCACTTTTTCTACCTGGCGCGTTGCAGCGACGATTCGCTGTATGCCGGGACGTGCGTGGACCTGAAAGCGCGCGAGGAAACCCATAACGCCGGCAAGGGGGCCAAGTACACCCGGTCCCGGCGGCCGGTGACGTTCGTGTACAGCGAAACGTTCAGGACGTTGTCCGCCGCGCGCAAGCGCGAGGCCGAAGTGAAGCGCTGGCCGGCGGGAGAGAAGCGCGCGCTCCTCAGCAAGAAGAAGTCCTCCAAGAAGCGACGCAAGAAAAAAGCGGCCTGAGCCGCCTTTTCCCGATTCCGGAGTAGGGGATTATTTCTGCTCCTCGGCTTTCATCATGGCGGCCGCGGAGGAAGCCAGCGACTGGAACTTGGCGCTGTAGCCGTCGGACAGTTTCTTGGCCTGGTCGATCTGCTCCTTGGTCAGCTGCGGTGTCAGCGAGTCGATGGCGGTCTTGGCCTGCATGTTGCCCTGCTTGAACGCGAGATCGAACCACATGTACGACTGCACTCCGTCGGCCGGGATGCCTTCGCCCTT
>DAORHV010000081.1:0-5309 GCA_035438175.1 Candidatus Peribacteria bacterium | reverse complement strand
CAAGCGCCCGATTGTCATCGATCCGGCCGATTTCGATGCGATGGGCAAGCTGATGGACTACGCTCTGCACCACACCGAAGCGCTGAACATGCCGCAGGACACGCAATCGCGGGTGCTGGATTTGGCCGTGCGCTGCGACGTCATGCGCGACCGCACGCGCGTTCGGCTGTTGAACATGACCTTCGCCGAGGCGTTCGAACGGCACCGTGATCTGCGCGGCAAAGCCGACGTGGTGGTGGAATTGTACGGAGCGTCGCTGTACCCGGACGTGGAAGGCGGCGATCCGGTGGAGGTACTGCAGGCGAGCGAACGGCAGTACCGGAAGTACGTGCAACTGCTGCGCCGCGACCGTGACGGCGAAATGGTGGGGGCCGTGTGCATGACCGTACCGTCACGCAAGCCGCTCGTGCATTGCTATGGAAGCAAGGCCTAACTTTTCGTTTTGCACATGCCGATAACGGCAACCGCCGCCGCCAATCATTGACCCGTCCGGAGCGCTGCGTATCATCGCCGGGTTTGCGCCGCGTTTGTGAATCGGCTCCGGCCAGTACAGATTCTTTCGAGGCGGCCATCAGGGCGGCCGAGCGGCAGCATGCGCTGCTGCTGACCGAGACGTTCCGCGTGGAGCTGCTGGCGGTCATGCGCATCAGTCCCAGGCCCGCCGAAACGCTGGGGCTGGGCTTCACCTTGTACCGCCAGGCGCTGGTGCACGGCGACACGTCGTTGTGCGTGGAGGTACTCGAAAAAGCGACGCAGGCGATCCGCGAAAGCGCGGATGCGGAGGTGGCGATGTGATCAGCGTTTCTCGGTGCAGTTCGGGCACGAGAACGAGGCGATGACCGACGCGTACGGACGCAGCCCCAGCAGCGTGCCGATGCTGACCGTGCTCGGATTCCCCCACTCGCGGCAGGCATCCGGTTCGGCGGCGGTCTGGCAGCTGAAGCCGGCTTGTTCCAGGTAGCGGCGGAATACCGGCGTGGGCTGTGAGTTGAGCTTGAGCGACGGATACACCCCCGAGCGCGCGGTCTTGCCGCCGCCCGAGACCTCGGCCAAACGCTTTTCGGTGCATTCCTCGGCAGTGAGCAATTCGCCCAGGTACCCCAGGTGCTTGAACTCGGCGCGGATCGGGTACTGCAAACCGCCGCCGCTGGTTTCTACCGGTTTGTCGGCGCATTCGTCGGCGATTTCGCGCCACGACACGCGCCCCAGCGTGTCGGTGTCGCGCACGGCTTTCTCGGGACTCAGGTCGAAGCGATACAACATTTCCACCATCTCGCCGCGCGTGATGTACTGGTCGACCGAACGGATGGACAGCGGCACCGCCCGGCGCAGGGCCAGATGGTCGATGTAGCGCTTGTACCAGGGCTTGCCTTCTTCATCGGGACCCAGTCCTCCACCCTTGCCGGTGGAGACATCCACGATGCTCATGATCTTGGCGGCTTCGGCGAAGTTGATGGGATAGTCGGGACGGAACGTGTTGTCTTCGTAGCCGTCGATGACGCCGTCGTCGGTGGCGCGGCACAAGTAGCGGATGTACCACGCATCAGACGGCACGTCGGTATACGGCCACTCGGTGGTGCACTGCGACAGCTGCTCGCCGTCGGCGCCGTACTCGTAGCGCATGAGGATCTTCACGAACTCGGCGCGGTTCACCAGGATGTCGGGCTGGAAGGAACCGTCGGGATACCCCTGCACGATGTTGCTACGCGAGATGTAATTGATGGCATCGGCGTAGCGGTGCTCGTCGGGGACATCCCAAAAAGCGCTCGCGGACGCGCAGAGCGGCCATGCCAGCACCAGACAGAACACCGCGAGATCGGTACGACGCATGGAAATCAGCATACCACCGCTTGCCGTTGCCCACGATCCGCTTCTAGACTAAATCTTATTTTTATAGTATAATAATAGATAATACACATACCGCACCACTCCATGCGAAAACACGCCAAACGCCGCGTCCACACCCAGGCGGCCGTCTACCAGCCGTCGGATTTTGTGTCGGTGGTCGCCATCGGTATCACCGCTCTCATTCTCGTGTCGGCGCTGTTCGCCATGGAGCGTTTCGCCGGAGTGCCGGTGTCGGTGCACGGGGAATCGGCCAGTGCTCCGTCGGACGCCCTGCTCAGTTCGGTGCGCAAACCGAAAGCCGCCAAGCCGTCGCAAACCGCCACCCGCGCCGCGGCCCGCAAGTCCCGCACCCCGCAGGCATCGTCGTCCTCTTCTTCGTCGCAGGCGGCGGTGACCAATCCCGTCTGCTCCAACGCGCTGTGCTCGAATCTGCTGAATCCGTTCATCGAGCAGGGCGACCCGGCTTGTATGCGCAGCCAGCAGTGCGTGGACATCGTCAATTACGCCATCAGGCAACCCAACTGCAACCGCGACAGCATCTGCATCACCATGGATAGGTTGTATGACTTCTACTACAGCTCCCAGGGCTGCGTCACGAACTTCAACGATGCATGCGAATCCATGGCGCAGTGGATTATTCGGCGGTCGCGCTGAGCCGACCTACTTGGTGACACCCAGGTTCGTGGAGATCTTCTGCATCGCCGAACCGGCCGGTTTGCTGAGCACGTAGTGCTGCGGCACGCCGCTCTTCCGGGCGATGTAGGTGATCTGGTACGTCAGGAACGGAAACCGCACGAGATGGAACGTCCACTTCAGCACGATGAGCGTGAAGAAGTTGCCGAGCTCCTTAAACAGGGTGAATCCGGTGCGCTCCAAGATGTTGCGCATGTTGATGCGCGTAAACGTGGTGAAGTGACCCTCCTGCTTGGCGCTCATCCACTTCCAGTTCACCAGCCAGTTCTGCATGAACTCCCAGTAGTAGTAGGGATTGGGAGTGCTGACGATAAGCACACCGCCCGGTTTGAGGACGCGGTTGGCCTCGCAGAGCATGAACATGGGGTTGGCCACGTGCTCGATGACGTCGCCGGCGATGACGGTGTCGAAGAATCCGTCGGGGTACGGAACCGGCTCCACGTTCAGGTCGACCTTCTTGGTCTCCACGTAATTCGGCAGATCCACCGACGGACGATCGGCGATGTCGATGCCGTACAGGTTCTTGGTGGTGTGGTTCGGGAACTCGGCGTAACCGATGTCGAGCACTTTTCCGGACGCGTACTTGTCCTGGGCGATGTGTTTGCGATGGGGCATGGACGGACTGTAGCACGGCTCCCAGGGCCAAAGGAAACGCCCGCCGCGTCAGGAAATGGACGCCGCGGGGGCGCATCCCTATACTTCGCAACCCTTTTATGAACGAGACCAGCGCCATCGCCGCCGAAGACGACGCCCAAGAGGCCGTGCCGTCCACGCTGGTCAACCAGCACCAGGCAGGCAGACTGTTCAGCGAAATGCTGGCGGGCATGGGCCTGTCGCAAAAACGTTTCGCCAAGACGCACGACATCAGCACTCAATCCCTCACCCGTCTCGTACGCGCCGACGAGCCGGTGAAAGACATGACCCGCGTGAAGATTTTGCAGGCGCTGCGCGGATACCGCGACACCCTGCCGCAAGCGGCGGAGACGGTGGATGCGGACCCGGAAGCCGAAGAAGTGTACGGCCTGCTGACCGGCACGCATGATCTGATGTCCGCGGTGCTGGCCCAGGACGGCGATGCGTTCGATTACCTGTGGAAACTCTGGCGCTACCGGACTGGCAAGCCGCCGATTATTTTCCAGTACCAGGTCGACATCCGCGGCGGGAGCATGAACTTCCCGGAGCTGTCGTTCGTACTGGAGGGAGCGCAGAACTCCGGACTCATCCCGGCCGACAAGGCCAAGCGCCCATGGGAAGTACCCGGCGTGACGAACGAGGCGGAACGCGTGTGGGAAACCGAGGCGCTGAAGCTGGGCCGGCCCGGGCCCATCGTGCGGCTGATGGGCGCCATGCAATTGGCAGGGATCAGCACGTTCCAGCACAAGCTCACGCAACTGAAAGCACAGTGCGACGCGCTCGGCATCGCGGTGCCAGATGGCACGGACTTGGCTATGACCCAACTGAACGCCATTACGCTGGCCGGCTACGGCTACGTGCCGTTCGAGAAAGTGGAGCCTGCCCTGCGCACGGTTGCCGCGCACATCGGGCGGCCCGGTCTGGTGGAAGAACTGCGTGGGCCGTGGACGGAGGGCTTTGCCGAAGCACAGACGCGCGTGACCACCGGCGGCACGCTGGAAGAGCGCATGAAGGCTGGCGGATGGACGACGAAGGAAATCTGCGCGGTGCTTGGCATTCCGTACGATCCGCACGGCGCCATGAGCACCGAGGTCCGCAAATTGTTCGATCCCAGCCGGCACACCATGCCGCTGCGGCGGCTGGCGCTGCTGTTCGCCGGCTCCACCCAGGAGATGCAGGCGCTCGACCGCGACCGTGTGCGCGAACTGGCCGACCAGCAGCGCCTGCGCGGACGCCGCCGTCCGCTGAACGAAGTAGCCACCGCCCGCTTGCTGTGGGGGCTCGGCACGGACGAGGTGGGTGTGGACCGCGAGTTGCTCACGAACCTGGAAAACGACCAGCCCAGCGGCGACCTGAAAGCTCACGACGTGCTGGCCGCCATCCACGAAAAAGGCATCGCGCTGGCCACCGCCGACCTGCAGAGGTATCTGGAGCGCCGCGCACTCATCGACGCCCGCGGCATCACCAGCGCCATCTGCGAACGCCATAAGCTTGGCACCAAGGGCACCGGCGTCGCCAAAGTCGCCAAAGATTTGAACATCCCAGACGTGTACTTCACCGGCGCGCTGGCCAACGGCGCGACCATGCCCATGTACGTGCTCCGCCGCATGCTCGAGGGCATGGAGGGCATCCAGCCCGTGCCCGCCCGGCTGGAAATCGACCACCGTCTGGCACGTGCGGATCATCTGGCGACGCAGAACGAAGGCGCGCAACTACGCTTCTTGGACGCGGTGATGACGGAGAACCACCTCTCCGCCCGGGAATTCAACGTGCATGCGGTGCCCGCCGGTAAAGAACGCGTGAAGCTGAACGCCGTCTTGAAAGGAATGCGTGCCAACAGTGCCGCCCCGGCCGACGTGCGCGCCCAGACGGCGTACGTGCTGGACCGCGCGGGAGTTCCCGCCGGCGACCTGCGCCGGGGAGTCGGTGAAGTGCTGGCGGATACCAACGGCAATTATCCGATGGCCATCGGCAGACTCCTGCTGTGGATGCGCGGCCAGGACGACATGACCGCGCACCGCCGCGACCTCCTGGCGCTGCTGCAGGAAATCGACGGCGGAGAACTCGCGGCGGCCGCGGCGCTGCCCGAGGCCGGGACCCAGCTGCGCGAGTTGCTGGCCCGCAAGCAACGGACG
>DAORHV010000080.1:0-5401 GCA_035438175.1 Candidatus Peribacteria bacterium | reverse complement strand
TCATCGGCCAGCAGCCGGATGATTTTCATGGCGTCGGCGATCTGCGAGGGGTTGCGGGTGGTCACGCGTTCGACCAATTCCTCTTCGCCCAGGAACAGCAGCTTCAGTTCCGCCGCTGGTTCATTCCAGATCCGCTGCACGGCCGCGGCGTAAATGGAGAGCTGCAGGTCGGTGTCCACGTACTGCTGGTCGCGCGGCTGGCCGGATTTGAAATCCACCACCACCAGGCCTTTCTCGGTGCGCTCGACACGGTCGAACCGCCCGGCGATGCTGACCGCCGGTTTGTCCGCCGACGCCGGCAGATCCACGGTGAAGCCTTTCTCGCAGGCGGCTACTTCGCGCTTCTCGGTGAGCCACCAGCGGAAGAAGTGTTCCAGCGCGTGGTCGCCCTGCAACAACGCCGAATCCTGCGCGGCGCGCGACTCGTAGCCTTGGGAAACGAAGCTCTGGCGCCACAGCGTCTTCAGCGTGGTCAGGTCCAGCTTGCGGTCGGAGCCGTGCGGCTCCTCGGTGAACAATGCTATCTGCCCGGCCGGGTTTTTGGGCGCCAGGCTGGCTTCCAGCTCGCCCCATTTCTTCAGCGCCAGATGGATGCTGCTGCCGAAAGACTCGCCCATGGAGATGGCCCGGGGGACCTTCTTCACGAACGCGAATTCATACTGCTTGGGACAACGCCGGTAGCACTGGAGCTGCGAATACGAGAGCGGCATGCCGCCAGTTTAGCGCCTGGCTCAGCCGGTTGCCTACGGACGGCTCTTCTCAATCGTCTTCATCGTGTCGTCGCCCGTCACTTTGTAGCGGAAGATGACGCGGGTAATGCTGGTGTGCAGCGGCAACGACTGGTCGGAGGTGGTGCCGAAGCGCACGGGTACCGCGGTGCGCGTATCGTCGCCGGCGACCGGGACCAATTCCATGAACGAAATGTTCAAGTCGGTCGGCAGCGGCGGCAGCGTGATGGTGTTCGTGTCGCGCGCCCAGGTCATCGCGGCCATGGTCTTCTCCACGCGTGAGGCGCGCTCGCCCAGGTCGACCGTCGGGGTGCCGGGCATCATCGGACCGCCGGGCAGCTGGCGCAACAGCGCGTTGCCGGTGCCGGTGCGGCTGTTCACGACGTCCATGACTCCCTTGCCCGCGCCCAACACCAAACCGGCGGTGGCGCTGTACGTGAAGGCGGACGAGCGGAATTTCGAGATCGATTCGGCAGCAGCAGGATTGCGCAAGATAAAGCGCGTGAACCACTGTACGGGCAATAACGCCAGCGACGTGGCACCGCCCAACGCGGCTCCCAGGACTCCGATTTTCGCCCAGTTGGGCAGGATGTTCTGGTAGACATAGCGGGCGCCCTGTTCGCCGCGGACGATGGCCTGGTCGGCCAAACCGAATCCATTGTCGGAGACGCTGATGCGCGCGGCCTCGATGCGGTCACGCAAGCTGCTGAATTCACCGCGGGTCTGGAGCGTTTGCAGGGCGCGGACCACTTCGGCGCGGCTGCCGCTGCGGATGGCGGCGTCGAACAGATCGCGGTGCCCCTCGACCTCGGAGGCCGTGACACGCTGCACTTCGGTGCGGAGATTGATGAGTTCCTCGCGGGTGGCCTGCGGCGCGTCCTTCAGGTCGCCTTCGCGGGGAATCTCGTTGATCGTGAGTGGGCCTGCCATAAGAAAGGGTGGAAGAGTCTTAAATCGAGGAAGAGCCGATGGGGGTCATGGTCTGCAAATTGATACTGCGCCCCACGCTGATGCGGTTGAGGATGCTGCTCCAGCCGCCGGCCGCGACGATGCGGGCGACGCTGTTGTCGTGGGCGTTGATCTCCACCGTGCCGTTGTCGCGCCAGGCCAGCAGCGGAACCTCGCGCTGCATGCCGGTGTTGATGGTGATCTGCTGCACGCGTTCGTCGGCGCCCAGGTTGGCCAGCGCGGCCAGATCCGCGATGCGGGTCGTGCTGCGGGCCGGGATGTTGAATTCGGTCTGGTTCAGGATTTCGGCGTTGCCGTTGGGCTGGATGGTGATTTTCGTTGCGCCGGTCAGCGTGCGGATGGCATTGTCGAACTGGCGGCCGGCGTTAGACGGACTGCCGTTTTCATTGAAGCTGTTGGTGACGGCCATGAATTCGGTGAGGTTCGTCATTTCGTAGTTGCCTCCGGCAGCCGCCAGACGCAACTTGGTTGCGTTAGGGAACCGTACGCTCATGCCGACCAGCGTCTTGGCTTCGTTGCTGACTGCTACGCCGGCTTCATCGAACGCGCCGACCGGAATGACGTACTCGTTGGCAGCGGTCATTTCCGGCATGCCGGAAGCTACGATGCGGATTTTGGTGGCGCGCGGAAACTTGATCATCGCGCCGGCCAGCGTCTTGGCTTCGGGGCTTACGGGTGCGCCGTTGTCATCGAAGTCGCGCACGCCGGCGACCGGCACGGGCGGGGGAGTTCCGACCGGCTGGCCGGGGAGAACCGCGGGCGGCGTCAGATCGCCGACGCGGGCGGTCAGCGCGATGCTGCCGCCGGACGACTGCATCTGCACTTCGGTGCCGTTGGTCAGCGTGCTGACGGTGCGGCGCAGGCGCGTGCCGATGTTGCCGACCAGCGTGGTGCGGGCATCCATGGAGCGTTTGTCCTGGAGTTGCTTGCGGAGGAGTTCGACGTTCAGGAGGTCCATGGGCGATGACAGCGTCAGCGGTCCGCTCACGCCGTTATCGCGCTGGGCTTTCACCCATTCCTGCAGCAGGGTGGTGACGGGACGCGGCGGCTGGACGGCCTTCAGGGCGTTCCAGGTGTTCTCGTCGAAGACGGTAACCGGCGAGACGACGTTGTTGGCGACGAGGGCGCCGCGGAAGGCGCGCTCGGATTCGCGGCGCAGGCGGCGGTCCTGGAGAACGGCGGGAGTGAAGCCCATTAACGCAGCGACGGCGTTCACCGGTGCGGCGAGCGCGGCTCCGATGACCGGCACGCGGGCCAGGGCATCGGGCGACGAGATCAGGTTATCCAGCAGGCGTTCGCCGGCGGTGGCCAGGTTTCCGGCCAGGGCCTTGCTCTGGGCCTCGACTTTGGCGGCCTGGTCCTCGGTGGCCGGCCGGCCGCTGAAGATGGCCATGACGCGGCTGGTGACTCCGCCGAACAGGTTCGACAGGAAGGTCGGGGCTTCGGGAGCGGCGGTCACCGGGACGACGGGAGTGACGGTCGCGGGAGCCGTCGGCAGCGTGAGCAGGCGGCGGACCCATTCGAGACGGTTTTCGGTGCGCTTCAGTTCGGCCTCGATTTTGGCGGTGTCGCTCACGCTTTCTGGCAAATTCGTCTGGCCGACGGCCACTTCCTGGCGCAACGCGACCAGGCGGGTGGCGACTTCCTTCTTAATTTGCTCGTTGATGCGGTTGGGGTATTCCTCGTGCAGCACGAACGCCAGCGCTTCCAGCTGGTTGTGGGTCTGGGTGCGCACCCCGCTGAGGAAGTTCGCCATGGAGGCGGGTTCGATCTGCGCGGCGAGCACGCGGGCGGCCTTCACGTCCTGTTCGGGCGGACGCGGTGCTACCGCGCCTGCCGCGGGGAGCAGGGTGTCGAGCTGGGAGCCGGTACCGGACAAAGGAGGCATCATGTTAGACGCGGGTGAACTCGTAGGTGACGTTGTCTACGACAACGCGTTTGTTGCCGGACGGCTCGAGCGCGGTCTTGATGTCGGCGGCGCGGACGGTCTTCGTCAGGTCTTCGGTGCCTTTGCGGGTCTTGATCGTCAGATTCTCCACCTGGCCGGTGGCCGGGCGGACGGGGGTCACCTCGGTGACGACCGCGGCCTCGGTGCCGTGCTTGGGCAGCGCCTTGAACGTGTCGGAGCCTTTCTGGACGCGGAATTCACCGTTGGAGAACGTCATGGCCATCTCCTGGATGGTCTCGGCGTTGGCACCCAGCGGACGGTTGGCGCCGGCGGCCTCCTTCTTGGCGGTCTGCTCGGTTGCGGACGGAGCCGGAGCGGGTGAGCCGGGCGCGGGAGAAGCGAGACCAAGTACGGACTCCAGGGTCACCTGGGTGGTCGGCGTCGGCTGTCCGGCCTGTGCGGCGAGCGAGCGCTCGGTGGCCTGGCCGATCAGGGCGTTGACGTATGCTTCTTTCAAGGCGTCCGGTCCGCCGGGGAACGCGCGGATGGCGCGGGCGACCGGGGTGTTCGGGTTCTGCATTTTCAGTTTCAGGAGCGGCTGCCAGGTGCTCTCCAGGCGCGCGCGGATGGCGAATTCCTGGGCGCCCGGGACCATCTTGAAGTTGTCGGCGATGTTGGCGAAGATGCCGCGCAGGGCGTTCATCACGAACGGACGCACTTGCTGGAGCTGCTTGGCCAGCGCCTGTTCGGGGATGCCGAACCGGTCGCTGAGCTGGCCGAGCAGCCCGCTGTTCTGGATGAATCCGTCAACGATGTCGCTGACGCGGCTCTCGATGCGGCCCATCACGTGGCCGGCGTTCGAGGTGACCGGGCGGCCGTCGATCTCGCGGCCGAGGTTCTCGGCGTCGGTGCCCAGGCGGGTCGCTTCGCCGTTCAACAGGTTGTTCACGAACTCACGCGAAGCGGGGTCGCTGAACTCGGCGGTGAACTCCTTCTGCAGTTCGTCGGGCAGCGTGCCGTCCGGGTTCAGCAGCAAGGCAAGCGTGGCCAGCGTCTGGCTTTCCAGCTTGTTGATCTGCTCGTTCATTTCCTTCAGACGCTTCTCGTCGCGCTCGGGGCGGGCCTGCTCGCGGTCGCGGGCGTTGACCGCGGTCATCAGCGTGCGCAACTGCTGCTTCACTTCCTTCTTGGCTTTCTCGCGCTGCTCGGGATTGCGAGGCGTTTCGCCGGTGTTGCCGCGGAAGGCGTCGGGAGAAGTGCGGGGAGGCATGGTCGTGGAGGGGAGTGGGTGTGGGTTTTGGTCAGGCCGGGACGAGTTGCTGCTGACAGAGACTGGCGGCGCGGTCGATCATTTTCAGGTAGCCGTCCATCTGCTCGCTCCAGACGATTCCCAGCGCTTCGGTGAGGATCCGGTCGAGTTTCATCAGCTGTTCCTGGTTCATGGTTGGCAGCTTCTGGAGCCAATAACCGCGTTCCCGCTCGGTGAGCAGTCGGCTTTCAGCCACCTTCCGGCGCAGGGAATCGGTGTCCATGAATGAGTGGGTTGGTTTTTGGGTCTTTCTCCTTAGTATACCCGAAAAGCCGGTTTTGCGGAAGAGGGGGTCTTGGCAGGGGCAAACGCACAACCCGCGTTGGATACTGTTTTGTCATCTGATATGCTTAGGCCACTTCATTTCCCGCTCCGATCCCATGCAAGTTGAACACTTCGAGAAAGGCGTCACCTACGACGACAAGCAGCTGCTTCTGCTCGCCAAGAAAATCGGCAAACTGGCCACCTACTGCAAGCGCCTGAAAGACGACGGTTCGTCCATCCGCG
>DAORHV010000079.1:0-5421 GCA_035438175.1 Candidatus Peribacteria bacterium | reverse complement strand
TCAGCCGTGCGGGCGTCATCCATCGGATGGACGCCATGGTGCACGACGGGGCGATGATGCGCACGTTGTCGCCGGCCTGCAGCTTGCGGGGGATCATCATGAGCCGGAGTGTACCGCAGTGAATATGTCGTTCCTATACGCCGGAACACCCGTGCGCGGCGTGGGCGTGGCGATATGCGAGATCGGTTGGGTCATGCGTTTCAACGGCTGTTTGTCATCGCCGAGCGGCATGCGGGGCTGCAGGATCATTTCCTCGAAACGACCTTTGGCGTCTTGGATGATCATCGTCACCCAGAATGCATGTTCGTCACGGCAGTGCAGTTCGACGCGCGTGCGCGTAACACCGTCTTCTTGGCTGCTGATTGCGGCCCATCCGAGGATGCTGCCGATTTGGTCGCGGATGAACGTGTTGCCGTCCGGAAAGGTGAACGCAATCGCATCGGTGCCCTGCGCTTCTGCAGTCACGACGGTCGGCGGAAGGAATTTGGGGGCGGTAATCATGAGTGAAAGGGGAGTAGAGAGATACGAAAAAATGCGCCCTCTGATGCGCAGAGGACGTGCAGTTGCTGTCAGTCAGCGTCTACTGCTCGGTCCCCCGCTCGCGAGAGCAGGACGACATCGGGGAGCAGTTGAGGACGTAGGATCCGTTCACGAACCAAACGTAACAGGGTCGGGGCGCGCGGGCAAATAATTCGTCTTAGAGCATGCCTTGCAGTCCGCGCGGCGTTGCATCTTCGCCTTGGCTGTAGAGCGCCAACGAGGCATACGCAATCTGCGGATATTCGTCCCACGGCAACGGCATGAGTTCACCGACCTTCTTCAGTACGCCCTGCAAATACTGCAGGTCCCGGCCCGCAGACTGACGTTCGTCTTGCGGCAGCGCATTATCGCTGTACCGCTGCGCCGCGAGCATGATGTGCCACTGTAATACGCTCAGCCTTTCGCGCAGCAGCGCTTTTTGACCCGGTTCCAGCGAGTTGAGTTTGAGCAGCGGTCCCATGGAATGCTGCACGGCCTCCTGGGGCGTGCCATCGATCAGGCGCACCGCGGTGCGCGGCGTGCCTGCGGTGTCCGCCCATTCCAGCGCCAGTAGTTTTTCGAGACGCTCTTCCCGTGTCCCGAACGGATGCGTGTTGTGCTTCTTTTTCATTTCTTCGCCAATGGTTTTCTTATCGGCTTCTGCCCAATGCGCGTTGCGGTCAGTGAGGAATAACTCGCGGGTGAGCCGCTCTTCCAGGCCGCTCATGAGTCCCATATCGCCGTCGCCCTTCTCACTCCACGAGTCCATCACGGCGGAAACGACTGCTTGCCGGGTTTCCTGGCTGAAGGCCGATTTTCCAGCCACGAGTGCCCAGAGCTTTTGCCGCATGGCGCTTTCCAGCACAATGATTTTGCCGTCGCCCGTGTTCAGTGTGCACAACTGCGGAACAGCTTCCAGCAGCAGTTCCTGCATGGCCTTCGTGTCGGATTCGCTCTGCAAATTTCCACCGGCTGCCGCAAGGAAGAGGTCTTTGTCGTAGCGGCTGGTGGCGATTTGCCGGTCCACCCAGAATTCGTGTTGCCGGTCGTCGCTGAACACCTGTTGTCCCTTGCCCCACAATTTGCTGATGGGCGTTGCCGTCAGCAGGCTTCCGGCATTCACACGTCCCACCAAATCACTGCGAAGTGCACGCGCGGTGTCTTCCAGGGGCGCCTGGCGATGCAGGGTACCGCGTACGGAACGTTCAACCGTCTCGTAGGCCAGGTAGTACTGCGCGGCACGTTCAAAGTCCCAGCGATGTCCTTTCAGGGCAGGCCGTTTCTGCAAAACGGCCGTCAGGCGCTGCCAGGTGTCGCGAACGAAATCGTCCACGGCGTAGGGGGTTTCCGTCAGCGCGGAACGCGTCCAGTAATACGGGTAGGGGGACTCGCGCTTCCATGCGGCAAGCAGGTGCGCATTATGATCGGCGTGGCCGAGTTCTTGTACCGGGGGTGGTGCTTCGGTTGGCATAGAAAGGTCCGTTAACCTACTTCGAAACAGGCGGGTTTGCAATTTTTCAGCGCAACGGACGCGTTTCCTGCTATACTCTTCGCCAATGCAAGCCCTCTCCCCACTCGACGGCCGTTACGCCGACAAAGTCTCCGCGCTCCGTCCGTTCTTCTCCGAAGAAGCCCTGATGCGCGCCCGGATCTTCGTCGAAATCAGCTATTTCGCCGCGTTGGCCGATGAGAAAGGCATCCGTGAACTGAAGCCTCTGCTGAAGCGCGAGAAGAAGGCGCTGCAGGAAATCGTCGATAACTTCGACGACAAAGAGGCCGAGAAGGTGAAGAAAATCGAGAAGGTCACCAACCACGACGTGAAAGCGGTGGAGTATTACCTGCGCGGCGAGCTGGAAAAAATGAGCGGCGCCAAAGTGAAGAGCGAGTTCATCCACTTCGCGCTCACCAGCGAGGACGTGAACAACCTGGCGTACGGCGTGCTGGTGCAGGACGCCATCAAGCGTGTGCTCAAGCCCGAACTGCAGGCGACCATCGCGTCGCTGCGCACGCTGGCCAATGCCAACAAGCACCGCGCCATGCTCAGCCTGACCCACGGCCAGCCCGCCACGCCCACCACGCTCGGTAAAGAAATCATGGTCTTCGTGGAGCGCCTGGAGCGCCAGCGCGACCAGCTCGCGGCGTTCCGCATGCAGGGAAAATTCGGCGGAGCGGTCGGCAACTATATGGCCCACAAATCCGCCTATCCCGACGTGAATTGGGAAGCGTTCGGCCGCAAGCTGCTCAAATCGCTTGGCCTTACGCCCATCGAGAACGCCACGCAGATCAACCCGCACGACGATATCGCCGAGCTCGGCCACCTCTACATGCGCATCAACACCATCCTGCTGGATTTCTCGCGCGACGCGTGGCTATACATCATGCGCGGCGTCTTCAAGCAGAAGGTCGTGAAGACCGAGACCGGCTCCTCCACCATGCCGCACAAGGTGAACCCCATCGACTTCGAGAACGCCGAGGGCAACTTGGGCATTTCCAGCGCCCTGTTCGGCCACTTTGGCGAGAAGCTGCCCGTGAGCCGCATGCAACGCGACCTGTCCGATTCCACCGTGCAGCGCAACATCGGCGTGGCCTTCGGCTACCACCTGCTGGCGCTCAAGTCGTTCAACAAGGGGGTGGGCAAACTGTCGGTGGACACCGCCAGATTGGAAGAAGAGCTGGCCACGCACCCCGAGGTCTACGGCGAGGCTATTCAGACCGTCATGCGCAAGAACGGCTACCTGGACGCCTACGAGCAGATGAAAAAGCTCACGCGCGGGCAGAAAATCACCAAAGAGCTGCTGGTCGGCTTCGTCGAGAAGCTCGATATCGCCGGTCCGGACCGCCAGCGCCTGCTGAAGATGCTGGGGGAGCCCTAGGCCCCATAGCGCGATACGGTTGTCCCTGGTATAAACGCTCCGCTAAACTACAGTTCCTCGTTCTTTGGAGACCCGCGGTTCAAACATGCCCAGGTGGCGAAATGGCAGACGCACTACCTTGAGGTGGTAGCGGGAGCAATCCCGTGGAGGTTCGACTCCTCTCCTGGGCACCACTTAACTCTCGTCGACTCTCTCTTCCGAAGAGTGATGCGCTCCAGGCAAGCGGAGCTTGCCTTCACGCCTTTTTACGAAAGACAAAACCCGCTATCCGACCAATCCCATGCCTTCCAATTCCTGGAGCCGGCGGCGCGTGTCGGCCAGTTGTTGCTTCACTTCCTCCAGTTCCAGCTGCAAGCGGCGGTTTTCGGCGTTGCGCAGCAGGAACGCTTTCCACTTCGGGTCGCTGAGGTTCTCGCGGAACACGCGTTTGTCGGCTTTCAGCCGGGCGTCGGCGGTGGCGACCATCAGGCGGAATGCGTTGATGCCGAGTTCAGTGAGCGTCTCGGCTTCTTCCGTATCGGGCGACAAGGCTTCTTGCAGGGCTTCGAAGAACGTGGCCGATCCGCAGCTCACCGACGGCGTGAAGCGGTCCGGGAGCTTGGTGCGCGAGGCGGCCATTTTGTCGGCCAGCAATTCCGGCGTGCGGCGGTACAGCGCACGGTCGTCGTCGGTCCATTCGTCGTCGTACTCCATCACGAACTCCGGATCATCGAACGAAATGTGGCCGTTCAGCCCCGGGTCCTCGGCAATGGCCTGCTGCAGTTCCACCGAGAGTTCATCCAGCATCTGTTTTGTCACCGGCGCGTCATTCGACCGCACGACTGCCAGGAATTCGTCACCGGCCACCGCGTACGCTTCGGCGCGCAAGCCTCGCTCCTGGAGCCATGTCTGGACACGCGGCGACGGATTGCACAGGAACTTGGCCAATGCCTCCAGGTACTTGCCGGCATGCGCGTGACTGGTGCAATCCACGATGGTCTTCGTGCCGTCTACGTCCAGGAAAATGGCGCCCATGCGCTCCAGCCGTTCGGGGCTTTCCGACGACGCCACGGCGATGAGGTTCCGCGCGATGATCGGCGGCTGGGTATCGAAGTGGGCGATGGAATGCTCGTGGTTCGACAGCGCCGAATCGCGGCCGACTTCCATGTGGGCCATCAGCAATTGCATATCGAAGAACGCCGCTAGCGCTCCTTTTTCTTCCGGCGTCAGATTGGCGTGGGTCTTGCCCTCGACGCCGATTTCGGACTGCACCAGCAGATCCAGCTTCCGGCGCACCAGTGCACGGATGTAGTCGGGCAACCGCGGCAGCAGGACTTCGTACAAATGCGGCGCTCCCTGCGGATATTCCTTCGCGTACAGCGTGCGCAACTGCGCATGCACTGCCAATAAATCAGCCGGCCGTTGAGTTTCGCGCGGTGCGTTCACATTGTTTAAATATCATTTAATACAAGTATTGTCAATGCTCTTCTTGGCTTTCTTCAGCCATTGGGTAAGAACCAGCGGAGGCGGATGTCATCCGGGACATGCGTCGCTTCTCGCCGTCCTTCCGGCAGACGTGCACTAGCGGATCGCCCCGCGTTCCAGCAGGTATGTGCGGATGAATTCGGTGCACGGCGTGACCGGCATGTCGTCGGGGAACGGCTTGGCCAGATCCACGAATTTGCCGTCCGATATTTCCACCGGATGCGTGACGATGTCGTCGTTCGTCTCGTAGCAATAAAAGCGCATCAGTTCGGTCTCTTTGTCGTATTCCATCAGCTGCGTGGTCATGGCGATGGGCGGGTCTTTCACTGTCAGGCCCAGTTCTTCCTTCAGCTCGCGCACGGCGGCCTGGTCGTATGTTTCGCCGCTGTCCACGTGGCCGGTGGCCGAGCATGCCCAGTAGTTGGCGTAGCGGTCCTTGGTCGGACTGCGCTTCTGCAAAAAGACTTTGCCGTCGCGGAACACCAGAATCGCCACCGACCGGTGGATGAGCGACGGGTCGGCGTGGGCCTGGCCGCGCGTGGTGGTGCCGATGACGTTGTCGTCC
>DAORHV010000078.1:0-5453 GCA_035438175.1 Candidatus Peribacteria bacterium | reverse complement strand
GAACCGGCGGCGGTCGGCCGGGAGCGGGGTAAGCAGCTCTCCGGTCACGCCGTTCAGATGTTCGGGTTCGGCGGCCGGCACGCCCTCGTCCGCATCCGGCACCGGCGACGTTTCGTCTTCCAGCAGCATGCCCAGTTCCCCGTCGCCATGTTCTCCCACCGGCGACTGAAGGCTGATGGTGGCACGCTGAGTGATTTCGAGCATGTCGCACACCTCCCACACGGACACGTGCATGATATCGGCCAGCTCCTGCGGCGACGGCATGCGCTCGGCCTTCCTGTTGCGGCCGAACCATCGCTGGGTGGCGTTGCGCAACCTGGCTTGCGCGCTGCGCGCGATGTCCGAGGTGCCCATGTTGTCGCCGCGCAATTCATCACGCAGCGCGGTGGTCGCCATCGCGACGGCGAACGGCACGAACGGGCGGGTTTCGGATAACCGGTGTTCGCGGATGGCTTGCCACAGACCGGGATGGGCGTAGCCGCGCAACTTTGTTTCATCGATGCGATGAGCCATCTCGCTGCCGCTGGTGCGCCGGATGGCCTGGTCCAGGACCGGAACGTAGTAGAGCAGCAGTTCGTTCATGGCTCCGCTGTCCCCGCCTCCGCGCGCTTTGACCGCGCGCCACAACCCCACCAGCCGGGTGGGATGCATGGTGGCGTTCGTGCACTCCAGATTGCCGTAGAGCCTGAGGGTATCGGCGTCGGCGTCCGGGAGTTCGACCATGGCGGGCGCCGCGGTACGTTTCTGCTCCTTCTCTTTTGCGGCCGCTTCGGTTTGGACACGCGCGGTCTCGGCCGCCAGCCGCAGTTCTTCTTCCAATTTCTCGAGTCCGCGGAACCACGCGTCGATGCTGTTGCGGTGGAATCCGATCGTCTTGGCCACAAGGACCATGTCGGCTTTCACGGCCTTGTGCAGATGCTCCAGACCATGAACAAGACGCACCTTTCCGGCGGTATCCAGCTGCAGCTGGACTTTCGGCAACGGCAGGGATTTCCCGCTGTTGCCGGGCAGGAGCGCGGTGAATCCAAGCACCCGCTTCCAGTCGGCGATGTCGCTGCCGCTGATGCCGAGCATGCGGGCCGCTTGGTCCAGGCGCTGGCGCGTGGCGAATGCCAGCAGCGTCGTGGCGTCGTGGATGCGCAGGCGCTCGGCGTCATCCGCCGCTTCGGTCTGTCCTTTCACCGGCACGATGCCCAGCCCGTCGATGTTCGCCCGCGCCTCTTTCTCGCGTAATTCGTCGCTACGCCGCTCCAGACTGTAGTACTGCGCGACGGTCAAACCGGCTTCCACGCAGGCGATATTCAGATCCAGGTTGTCACCCAGCGGATTGATGAGTTCTTTCACACGCGCCAGCAGCTGCAACTGGTCGGCGGCCGGCAGATCCAGCACCGACGTGCGGTTACGACGCTCCTTGGGTTCGGGCAGCGCCGGACCCGGCTTGGCCGTATCGATGAAGTACCAGTAGGTATGACGGTGCAGTCCGAAGTGATCCACCACGTCGTTCACACGCAAACCGTGCTCGGCCGCCAGCGCCTCGAACTGCAGCTTCAGCTGGTGACGGTCGGCCTCTTTTAAGCCACGGGCGTTGTCGACGCGTTGCTTGCTGCCGAACGCCTGTTCGGCGCTGGGCAAACCGGCCAGTTTTTCCTTCGTGCTGAGGACCGGAGCCTGTGTGGGGACGCTAAGCGCCATATGCCGGGACTATAAAAGTTGAGGCAAGAAAAGCAAGAACACCGCAGAAGTGCAATGCGCGGGCAAGCCCATAGGCCTGAGCCAAAGCCAAAACACAGCATTGAAAAACCCGAATCGGCACTGTTTCAACCGACTGCAAGTCCCGAGGCGCCCTAACGCCTGCGGTAGCGCCGGCGCGGATTCGGCGTTGCCGAAGGTGCGGCAGACTCCGGCGCGGCGGCCGCGGACTTGGCCATGTCGTTTTCGCCGAAGCGGGTGACGATATACGTGCCGCTGCGCGGCTCGCGCTCGATGTCGATGATGCCGAGCTTCTTGGCGTCCTCCAGCAGATGCGTGAAGCTGCGGTAGCCGTAGTATGTTTCGTCGAACGACGGCTTCTTGCGCTTCATGGTGTCTTTGATGAGCGACGCCTGCAGCCGCTGGTGGTTCTCGCGCAGCAACGCGACGCAGGTGTCCAGCAGCAACGCGAACACCTCGCGCTTCTTCTCGGGCAGTTGCGGTTCCAGGCCGGCGGTCTTGGACACCTCGCGCACGATGTCCTCGTAATAAATGAACTCGTCGCAGTTGTCGCTCAGCAGACCCGAGGTGGACCCGCGCATGCCGAGCCCGATGACGTGCTTGCCGTTCTCCTTCAGTTTGGACACCAGCGGCGAGAAATCGCTGTCGCCGGAGACGATGACGAACGTGTCGATGTGCGGCTTGCTCCAGGCCAGGTCCATGGCGTCCACCACCAGCCGGATGTCGGCCGAGTTCTTGCCGGTCACCGAGCGCTTGGGGATTTCGATCAGTTCGATGGCCGCCCCGTGGAACGGCGCGGTGTAGACCGGGAACCGGCTCCAGTCGCAGTAGGCCTTTTTCACGATCAGCTTGCCCTTGTCCAGCAGACGTTCGAGAACCTTGTTGATCTCGAAGTGGGCTTTCTTCTGGTCCTGGAATCCCATCGCCAGGTTCTCGAGATCGATGAACACGGCCAGGTTGCGCTCGGACTCGGAAGCGGGTGCGGACATAGGCAAGGGGGAACCGGCGCCGGTCGCCGTAATGGCATCAGCGTATTCCCTTTTGTTCAGGGTGTCTCCACCAAACGTTCGCGAACATTCACGGCCTTTTCTCTCCTCCCCCGGCTGCCGCGTCGTGGCCGTGGCGCGGGACTTTGGGACGGCGTATGCTCCGGCCATGCACACCGATCTCCCGAAGGCGGACTGTGAAAAAGTCCTCGCCGCAAACTACTACGCACACCTTGGCATCTACGACGGGAAGGACCCGCACGTCCTGCCCATTACGTACCTGTACCACAACGGCAGCATCTTCAGCTTCACGCGCGAAGGCAACAAGATCGACATCATGCGCAAGCATCCCAACGTCTGCGTACAGGTCGAGCAGGTGGAAAACGGCTTCACCTGGCAAAGCGTCATCGTATGGGGCGCGTTCCAGGAAGTGACCGATCCGGGCGAGGCCCAGGCGATGAAGGTGAAACTGGCCCAGCAGTTCGGGAAAATCACCATCGCCGAACGCAAGATCCCGGTCTCGCCGATGATCTCCGACATGCATAACGACCAGACCGGCATCGACCAGAGCATCATCTACCGCCTCAAGCCCGTGCGCATGACCGGCAAGGCCGCTTCCATCAGCTAGACGATCCGGCTGACGGTCACTCCACGTGGACCTGCATGCCTTTGGAGAGTTTCACGTTCTTCATGAACAGCGCCAGCACCGCACCGAGGACGACCAGCAGCGTGGAGTAAAAGAATACGGTCTGGTAGCCGTTGATCTGGGCCTTCAGCATGATGAGCGCCACGTATTCCTGGTATTGCGCGGCGGTCGTGCCGAGGAAATCGCTGTAGCGGTTGATGCTCAGGACGTTGCTCTCGATGGAACTGGTCAGCAGGGTGCTGAAAATCGCCACGCCGAACGCGCCGGACACGTTGCGCACCAGCGCCAGCACCGACGACGCCTGGCCGATCTCGTCTTTGGGAACCGCCGACGCGATGACGTTGGTGCGCTGGGCCATGCCGAAACCCATGCCGAACGCCATGATCGCCAGCGGCAGCATGATGTCCATGGCGGTGGAGCGCGCATCGACTCTGGTGAACAGGAACAAGCCGAATCCGGCCACCGCCGTGCTGGCGGCGATGACGTACTTGGCTTGCACGCGCTCGGTGAGGATGCCGCCGATGGGAGCGCCGAGCATGAGCGCCACGGCCATGGGGACGAACAGCAGGCCGCTCTGGGTGGCGTTGAAGCCCAGGAACGTCTGGGCGAAGATCGGCACCAGGAAGATCGAGCCCATCATGCCCATGAAGATGATGAAGTTATTGATGAGCGTTTCGGTGAACACGCGGATCTTGAAGAAGCTCAGATCCAGCAGCGGCTCGGGGTGGTTTTGCTCGATGCGCACGAACCACAGCATGCCGACGACGACGGTGACGAAGCACACGATGCTGTAGCCGGACGTCCAGCCCCATTCGGTGCCCTTATCCAGCACCAGCACCATGGCCGAAATGGCGGTGCCGAGCACCGCCGCGCCGAGCAGGTCGAACTGGTGCGAGATCTTGCTGCTGACGGATTCCTCGATGTACGCGGCGGCCATCCACATGCCGACGATGCCGATGGGCAGGTTGATGAGGAACACCGAGCGCCAACTGAAACTGTCGATGAGCGGACCGCCGATCAGCGGACCCAGCACCGCCGACGCGGCGAACGCCGACGACCAGATGCCCAGCGCCTGGCCGCGTTCTTTATCGGTGGGATACGTGACGCTGATAATGGCCATGGCGGTGGGATAGTCCGCGCTGCCGGCAATGGCCTGGATGACGCGGAAGAGGATCATGGACGGCAGGTTCCAGGCGAATCCGGCCAGTACCGAGCCGAAGATGAACAAGCCGAAGCCGAGCATGTAGACCTTCTTGCGGCCGATGGTGTCGCCGAGCTTGCCCCAGATGGGCACGAAGATGGCGTTGGCCAAAATATACGCGGTGGCGATCCAGCCGGCCGACGTGACCGTGATGTGGAAGTCGTTGATGATTTTCGGCAACGCCAGGTTCACGATCGTTTGGTCCAGGCGTCCCAGGAAGGTGCCGATGATGACCGTCAGCAGAATCAGGCCTTTGCGGACCGGCTTGCGCGCCGTCTTGGCTTCCATAGGGCTATTTGACGATCCAGACGCGGGCGGACATGCCGTTCTGGAACAGCGAACCGATGTCGGCGTCGTAGCTGATTTTCACGTCGAACTGCTTGGTCTCGCGCTTGTCGGAGATGTTGAAGACCACATCGTTGGCGCGCTTGGTCGGACTCACCGACGAGACAACGCCGGGGAACTGGCGCGAACCGAAGGCATCCAGCGTGAAGAACGCCTTCTGGCCGACGTAGATGTCCTTCAGCCCTTTGTCTTCATCGATGCGGGCGACCACGCGCAGCTCTTCGGGCTGGATCATGGTGACCACGGACTGGCCGGGTTGGTACGGCGCGCCGATATCGCCGCGGGCATCCACCACCAAACCGTCGACCTGGGCATTAATGGTCTCGTCGCCGACCCACGCCATGGTCTGCGAGGCGCGCACGATGTCGCCGGCTTCCACGTACACGCGCTTCAGCATGCCGGGCCGCGTGGGTCCGAGTGCGATGAGCGGTGCTTCGATCTCGGCCTTGTCGGTGAACACGTACTGGATTTCGTGCATGACGTACAATACCGCGCCGATACAGGCGAGCACGCCCAGCACGGCCACGACGCCGATGATCATGGGGCGGCGGGAGGGCTTCTTGGC
>DAORHV010000077.1:0-5456 GCA_035438175.1 Candidatus Peribacteria bacterium | reverse complement strand
GTACTTGGTGAGCAGGCGGACTTCCTCGTCGGCGCGGCCGGACTTGCGCGCCTCCTTCAGCTCGGCGACGATTTCGTTTTGCTTGCGGACCATGAGTTCGCGGTTGGTGGCGGCGCATAATTTTTTCATCTCGCGCAGCGCGATGGTATCCGACCACGACGGGAAGTTCTCCTCGCAGTACATGGTCAGCACTCCGACCTGTTCCTTCAGCATGCTGTCGGCTTCGGCCTGGGTAAGCACGGTTTCGACCGGCGTCTTTTCATCGGCAGCGGCGAGCGCCAGGCGGACCTTGTTCCAGTTTTCTTCGTCGGGCGGAATCAGCTCGGCCAGCAGCGGACGAGCGCGGACATATACGATTGCCAGACCGATGCAGAGCTGCAGGCGCGTGAACGGCGTCTGCTCGGCGATGGCCACGGCTTCGACTTTGCGGCTGGGTGTTTCGGCACCCGCCCGCCAGGCGCGGAAATCGGCCTCGATCTCGGTGATGCGCATGCCGAACGCCACGGTCATTTTCTCCAGGTACGAACGGAGCTCGACCGATGTCGGCACGGCGCCGAGCAGCGGGAACAACGTCTCGGTGATGCGCATGCGACCCTTGGGCTCCTGGATGTCGGGCATGGTACGCATCTGCTCGATGACGCCTTCCACGTATTCGGTGGCGGAATTGGCAACGATGTTCGCGAACAGGGCGGCGTCCTTCTGCACCAGCTCGTCGGGGTCCTTGCTGGGGATGGCCACCGACTGGACGCGTGTGTGGGCTTTGCTGAGGAGCTGGAAGGCGCGGTCGGCGGCCTGGCGGCCGGCGCGGTCCTGGTCCAGGCACAGCACCACCGAATCGGCGTAGCGCTTCAGCAAACGCACATGGTCCTCGGTGAGCGCGGTGCCGCTAACGGCCACCACGTTTTTCACGCCGGCTTTATGGGCGGCAACGACATCGAAGTAGCCTTCCACCAACAGCACGCTGCGTGCGGCACGGATGGCGTCACGCGCCTGGAACAAGCCGTAGAGCACTGTGGATTTGTGATACAGCGGACCGTCGGGGCTGTTGACGTACTTGGCGTCGGCATCGCCCATCGTGCGTCCGCCGAAACCGATGATATGCCCCTGGGCGTCCCCGATGGGGAACATGATGCGATGGCGGAAGCGGTCGTAGATGCGCTCATCGGAAAGCTCCTTCTGAATGCCTAGTCCGGCGCCGACGATTTCGCTGCGGCTGAATCCGGCCTTCAGCTAGTGGCCGTAGGTTTCGGAGAACGAATCCGGCGCGTAGCCGATGCCGAACGTCTTGAGCAGTTCGTCGGTGACGCCGCGCCTGGTGACGTACTCGAACGCGGCAGGCGTCTTGAGTAAGCGGGCCTGGTAGAACTCGGAGGCTTTCTCCAGACACTCCCGCATGCGGACCTTGGCATCTTTTTCTATCACGGCCGCCGTGCGGTCGCGCTCGCGTTCACGCGGGAGTTCCACGCCGGTTTTTTCGGCCAGCATCCGGAGTGCAGCCGGAAAATCGATGCCCTCTATCCGCTGGGTGAACGAGAAGATGTCGCCGCCGCTCTGGCAGGCAAAGCAGTACGCAATGCCTTTGTCCGGCGACACAAGCAGGCTGGGCTTCTTGTCGTTATGGAACGGGCACAAACACACGTAGTTGCGCCCCTTCTTCTGCAGCTGACAATACTGGGCCACCAGTTGTTCGATCGGGAGCCGGGCGCGGATATCTTCTTTGGGGTCCATGGGAGGTCGAGTATATACCCCGGGGAACGAGGCAGGAATGGAAGTAACTGACTCCGAATGCAGGAGCCTTGGCCTCCTGGAATCTTTGGCGTCCTTTTTCTTAGGAAAACATGCGAACAATTTCCCTAGGCAGGCGGTTCAGAATCCGCCCTTTCATAAGCATACCTCTGCCCAACAGCAAGGGCTTCCCGGCCGGGTGGTCGATGGACAAGAGAAGGTCTCCGTGGCCGGGATTGTCGTACGGGATGTCTCGTCCGGAAAGAGCATGTTTCCGCTGCTCGTCATTCAGATGCAAAATATTCTCGCGAGCCCTATTTCCACGCAAAGTCGCCATCTCGTGGGACAGGCGTGCCAAGCCGTGTTCTGTCTGCTTGCCGAATGGCAATCCGGCTATGTACGGCAGGATGGGCAGACGGAAATGAAGAGCCTCCTCGGTGATGACATGTAAGTTCTCCTGCTTCGCGAAGAGAAGCTCGTTTTCCTCTACCAATGGGGCTCCGTACCAATCGGATGCGTTGTCCACCCACTCCTTACGGCGGGCGGGCGGGAGCACATCTAGCTTGGGCCACTGACCGGCGTCCTGCTGGGCATGCCGGGTGGGAGCGCGCTTCTCTAGGACTGCCGCAAAGAAGCCTTCGGTATCGTAGGTCTGCGGCCACAAGCGGAATGCCGGGAACGGCTGCTTGGATTGGATCCAGCCCTGCACGCGCTTGGATTCCTCGAGCGCCTTGGATAAGTCGAAGCCCAGGCCGGGGGTGGGGTCGATGATACGAATTTGATCACTAAATTTGTTCAGAATTGAGCCCAAGACTGACTCATTTTCTTCGGGTGTTAGTGTGCAAGTCGAATACACGATCCGGCCGCCGACTTTGGTGGCATGGATGGCCGATTCAAGGAGTTCGAGCTGGAGGCGCGCCATCTTGCCGATGTTATCGTCCGAGCAGTAGATAAGCGCATCCGAATCTTTCCGGGCGGTACCCTGGGCGGTGCACGGCGCATCGCACAGCACCCGGTCGAAGCGTTCGGTCATGTTGCCGGCGAACCACTGGCCCACCTTCTTGGTGACCAGCACGTTCATGACTCCGGCGCGTTGCAGGTTGGACGCCAGCGCCCACATGCGCTTCTCCTGGACGTCGTTGGCGACAACCACTCCCTTGTTCTGCAACTTGGCTGCGATCTGGGTGGTCTTGCTGCCCGGTGCCGAACTCATATCCAGGATGCTCTCTCCCGGCTGGGGGTCCAAGAGCGCGACCGGCAGCATGCTGGCGGCCTCCTGCATGTAGGTATGACCGAGGACGTGGAGCAGGTCCTTGCCCAGTGCCTCGTCGCGGTTCTCACGGTCGACGTAGAAGGCTTCGTTACACCACGGCACCGGCGTGAGGGTCCACTGCTTGGTGGCGGCCCAGACCTGGAAGTCGGATACGCTGGATTTCAACGTATTAACACGCTTTGATTTTCGCAGTGGCAAGTCACTCATTCGCTTGAGTTCGGCCACGTCGGTGACCGGCGCGTACCGGTCGAATGGATGTTCCTTGGACACGAGTGGAGCATGATTGAAGACGACTGCAAACGCAATGCGACAGCCGCCCCTCGCCACGAAGCGCATGCGCTCAGTCGGAAAATTTGCGGTCCGCTGGCGGATGACGATACTTGGCGTATGCGGCCATACCCGACCTACGATCACCTGGAGGAAGTCGCCGAGGACGAGATCGGCACTCCGACGCCCGAGGAGTGGGACATGGATCCGGCAGCAATGGGCAACGTGGTGGGTGGTGTGATCGCCGGCCGGCTGCAGGAAGAAGGACTACGGCTCTATGGCGGGGAAGATGCCGAAGAAGCAGAGATCCAGATCGGCATCCGCACCGCCGTGCTGGTGGCAATCGAGCGGCACACGCATTTGACCCCGGCGGATAGCCTGCTTTGCAGCGACAGCGTCATCCGCTACCTTAGCGAACCTCCGTTCAACCAACCTGACCCACATGAGCATCGACGCGCCGCGTGACACAGACGAACAGGGCAAGCATCCGTCCTCCATCGTGCAGATGAGCATCGACCGCTGCGAAGGCATGGTCGTCGACATGGCCGACGAGCTACGAAGGTTCCTGGAAGATCACCGTGACGACGATGACGTTCTGGCTGCCGCCTACGAGGTGCTGGAAGAACACAACGGCGCATTCGATGCCAACGCCTTCGAGAAAGGCGAGCGCGGCCGTGCGATGATCTTGCTGATGCGGCTGGATGCACTGCTGGACCGCCACCCAAAGGCCGGTCCGGTGCTGCATCGCCTTTTAGAGGCTGAACGAAGGGCTCGCGCGCGAGCAATCGACTTAATAAGGCAATCAGAAAATATAGGATGTAATTGAATTTAGCCCTTATTTAAAACAATATATTTGATCTATTTTTTTGATCATGTAAGAAGTTCAATATTCCATAATGTTTGAATGCGTGGCATTCCACCACCGGTCTGCTAGACTTGTGAACTATGGGAATGCAGACCACTCCCGATACATCGATGCAGGCAGCCGATGACATGCTGCGGACCATCGACAGGTTTCAGCGCTCGGAATCGCGTTTGCTTTTGCCGCCGAATAACCTGGCGGTGGACTTCGTGCAACGCAGCCCCCTGGGAGCGCGCGCCCTGAAGCTGACGGCCAGGAAAGAAAGCCGGACGATGGGCATCATGTGCGAACCCGAGGACGTAGTCGCCAGACTGCAGTGCATTGGTGATGCGACGGCAGACCGGTTGCAAAGCATCGGGCTCGTTTTGGTCAACTACGTGCTCCACGATGTGCCCGAGGAACGGCGAAGTGACTTTCTGGCGGACATCGCGGATGCATGTCCGAATGCGGCGATCATGATTGCCGATTACACCATGCGGGACATGACTCAGGCCGAGGCCGCCGCGCTCTTTACGGCAGATTTGGAACGTGACCGCATCGCCGAAAAGAGCTGGCACGTTTACCTGGAAGAACACCTGCAGTTCACCTACCACAGCTTGTACGCGCTGCTCCAAGGGACCATGCGGTCGGTACGCGGCCACCGGCTGCCGGCCGGACGAGCGCTTATTGCCGGAAGCCGGTCTGAACGGGTCTGGACGCCGGATATGAATGCAGACTGGGTCGAAGAGGCGATGGACATTTCGAGAGCCCCCATGCCGCTGCGTCTGCGCCAGGAACATCTGGAAGGCGTCGGCATAACCACCTGACCATGGACCGCCTCGACTCCCCTCCTCCTGTACCCGAAGGCCACGACCTCCAGCAGGTGTATACCGACGGCAGGCACATGCAGGCGTTCTTTCGCATGCAGGAACTCTATAGAGGGCGGATGGCGCATATCCATGCCTGCCAAGGCGCTGTACACGCATTGGACTTCGGCACCGGCGACGACGGCCTGGCACGCGGGCTGCTCGAGGAAAGCCTGCAACCGGGCGACTCGCTACGGTTGTACGACCCGTCGGCGCGCATCGCAAAGCCGCGCAAGCATGAGCGGATCGTGACAGCACAGGAAGCGTTCGGCTACGTTCCCGGCGGCATTAACGTGGTAAGTATCGCATTCGTGCTCTGCCTGCTGGAACGCGATGAGGCGCAGCGAAACCTGGTCGCATTGCGCGAGGCGCACCCCGAGGCGGAGTTCATCATCGTGGATTACTTACTGAAAGGCAGGGGGCATATGGCCGACTTGCTGCGCGCCAACGAGGAAATGAAATGGCGGCGGACGATCGGCAATCC
>DAORHV010000076.1:0-5594 GCA_035438175.1 Candidatus Peribacteria bacterium | reverse complement strand
TGAAACTGCGCTACCTGCCCGAAGTGGACACCGTCCTCGCCGAGCGCAAGGAGGCCGCCGAGCAGGGGCAATCGAAAGAGCGTGAGGCACAGCTCGACACCGCCCAGGTCCGCACCATGGTGGACGAACTGGCGACGCTGAACTGGCAGAGCGCCATCGAGACTTCGGCCGCGCTCACCAAATACGAAGCCACGCTCACCAAGTTGCTCGCCCCGCAGACGCTGCAGGCGCGCTTCGACGGCCAGCCGTACGCCCAGCTGAAGTGGGCGCTGGAGCAGCTTCCCGAACTGCAGGCGCGCATCGATGCCGCCACACGTGAGAAGCAGAAAACCGAATACTCCCGCACCGTCGCCGAGCAGGTGGACGTGGGGCACCTGACCGAAGCGCTGGCCCAGGTCGCCAAGGGCGACGTGGCCGGCTACGAACGCGTCTACGACGCGCACGAGATGACGCTGCTGGCGATCTTCGCCCGCAACGAAACTCCGGTACCTGCGGGCTTCGATAAAACCGACGTCATCACCTGGGCCATCCAGGCGGTGCCGGGCATGGCCGCCGCCATCGAGGAAGAGCGTGCCAAACTGTCCGAAACGCGCGAATTCGACGAACCGGGCTGCCAGTACCTGAACCGCGATGAGTTCCTGGAGCAGTACAACGCGATGATCGACCGGGACACGACCCGCAACCCGGAAGAGGCCGCCGCCATGAAGGAGAATCCCCCGTCGGCGTTCCAGTTCCGCAACACGGTGTACTTCAATATCGACGACGAGGAAAGTGCCAACTCTGTTCGCGGCCCGCGCAGCGTGGCCCACGAACTGACGCACTTCGCCATCCGCAAAGAACGCAAAGACAATTCGCGCTACTTCGAGGAAGTGCAGGCCGAACTGGAGCACGCCGGCGCCTGGAACGAGGTCCGTACGCTGGTGCAGCAGGTCTTCGGACACCGTGCCGACACCATGAAAGACGCCGAGATCCTGGAGGAAGCGCTGGCCATTTACATGGGCGGCGAGAAAATGCCGTACGCCCGCGACGGCGAGGGCGAGCACGAAGCCGCCCACTGGCGCATCCACCAGCTCATTGCCTCGGCCGGACTGGGTGCCACGCTGGCCGGACTCACCAACGAAGTCGACCGTCACTACGACGGTGTTCGCGAACGCCTGGAAACCAGCACCGAGACCACCCGCTACGCCGACCAGACCCAGGCCGAATACGAAGCCGATTCGGTGCGCACCAACGCCGACGACAAAGCCAAGGTGAAGAAGAAAATCGGCGACAAAGTGGAGGACAAAGAAATTGAAATGCAGGACACCGGCACCATTAAGGGAAAAATCAGGGAAGCCCAGGACGCCTGTACGTCATTCGAAAAAGGACTGCCCGAAATCCACGCCGCCACCAAGCGCCTGAGTGCGGCGCAACAGCGGCAGGACAACCAGGACATCGCCCGGCTGCAGCAGTTTTGTTCCGAGTGCCGCTCCGATCTGGCGATGGCCGCCGAATACACCAAGGCCTTGGAGCTGTGGGATGTTCCCGAGAAAGACGGCGGACTCAGCGCAAAAGACAAAGAGAAGTACCGTAAGCAGTGGAATCTGGGTCCCGACGAGGCCACCAACAAGCAGGAGATGCAGAAGGCGCTCAGCCAGTACGTCGCCGGTGTGGCGGTGGCGATCGAGGAAATGAACAAGTTCGTGAACAAGGAACGCCCGGCAGAAACGGTTGCTCCGGCCAAGAGCCCGTGGTCCATGCTGAAAGAAAGCCTGTTCACCAGCGGCAAGGGCGTGGAATGGGTGTCCTTCAGCGATGCCGTGAAGATCGTCGGCATCTTTAAAGAAGCCATCCTGGCCAAGTGGGAGCAGGGCAAGGAACGCAAGGCGCACCGCATCGCCGACAACCTGGCCAAGGGTTCGTGGATCGCCAAGCCCATTGAGCACACGCTGCGCAAACAGGCGCGCGCCGCCAACGAGAAGCAGACCAGCGAGTTCGCCGACTTCTTGAAGACCGCCGGTTTGAACTACGACAGATTGATGGGCAAGAGCAACGGTCTGTACTGGAAGCTCGGCAACATCAACGAAAAGAAGGCCGTGCTGGAATACGCCGCCGAAAAAGGCTGGCTGTACGACTTGAGCCCCACCTTCGGTAACGACGTCTACGGCATCGACTTCATTAATGAATTCGGTCCCGAAGCCTACGCCGACCTGGTGCAGCACTACGAGGAAGGCAAGAAGAAAGAGGAAAAGCGCGGCTACGCCAAAGTGGACAAACGTCCGGATATCCCGCCCATGATCGAAGACCTGAAGCACGAACTGGCCGAGCGTAACTTGTTCGCCATTAAAGGTATTTTCCAGCGCATCCAGGAGAAGGCCAAGTACACCTACAGTCACATCTGGGCCATGACCACGCTCATCAACGAATTGCGCAATGATCCGCAGCTGCTGAGTATTTTGGACAAAGGTCTGCTGGACGACCTTGGCAACATCGGCATCGGCCAGTCGGCGTGGTCATTGACCATGTTCAAGGTGCTGCGCGGCGAGATGATGAGCTGGAAGAACGGCGCCAACTGGGACAACAACATCCTCACGAAAACCATTAAGAAAGTGGAAGGACGTCTGGCCGCGCTGCCGGGCGGCATGAAAAACTACGATACTAAGGAAGAGGCCGTGGCATTCATTATGTCCGGCCGGACGTACAAACAGGGCGATGAAGTGATCTCCATCTTCCAAGGCGATTTCGACGACTACCGCAAATGGTGGAATAAGTACGCTCAAAGCAGTACCAGCGCAGCCAAAACCGACGACGACTTCTTCAATCCCGACGGTTCGGACATCCTGCTTGCCGGCAGCCGCATCCTGGAAGAAATCGGTACCCGCGACTCCACCGGTCGTCCGACCCACCAGGCCAAATCCGCCAACTTCTTCGCGATGGTCATCGACCGCTACGACGACCTGAAGAAGAATGATCCGGTCGCCAAAGAGAAATACCGCTCGGAAATCCAGGCCAAGCTGGCCAACTGGTTCCGCACGCGCATCTGCTCCAACGCCGCTTCCACACTGCAGTTTCCGGAAGAAGCCGATATTAAAAACCGCAACATTCTTGAGGAACTCCTGAAACGTCGCATTCTAAAATTCGAAGACATCATCGGCGGACTGGGCGACAAGGTTAAGAAGACCGAAGGTGGCGTGACGACCCTTACGGATTTCGGCAAGAAACTGCGCGGGTACGCCGACTCTGGAGTGTAAATGTCAGCCAGTACTACCGAAGCCACCGCGGCTCTCGGCACCGTGTTCTTGGACTTCGGTCCATTCGGCACGGTCGATTTTCACGAACAATCCCTGCGCGATGCGTTCTCCCCTTTCCACCGTCACCGGCGCATCGGTCACGTTCTGCACCTGCACGAAGATCTCGTCTTTGGGGCCATGGTAGTCCTGGTCAATCAGCCCCAGCGAATGCGGGCAAATCAGGCCCTTTTTTCGCGGCAACGATGAGCGGGGCAAAATAAGCAGCGCGTAGCCCTCCGGCACCTTTACCACAATGTTCCCGGGCACCAGGCCCATGGCCTTGGGCTGAATGATCGTGGTCTCGCGCGTGACGAAGTCGAACGCGGCGGCGCCCGCCGAGTGGTATTCGGGCAGCGGCAACGTGGGGTCGATGCGTTGGATGGAGACGTTCATGTGACGACTATAGCAGGACTCCAAAGAACCTCACCCTGAGGTTGTCGTCTTCTTCGGAGGATGGACACGGGATGGAGTGTCGCGCATCGGGCCGGTGCCGTCGCGCTCCCGCCGAAACAGCCCGTGAAAAAAGTCAGCCTGTTTGAGCTCCCGCAGGAGCGAGTCCTGACTTTTAGGGCTGTGAGGCGCGTGGAGCGCAGGCCAGCCGGACCGCCGCGCGACGTTTTTGCTCCACTTTTTTAAAAAAGTGGAAAGGAAGAAAGTCTGAGCGACAAGAAAAAACCGGCCTTCCGGCCGGCTTTCTCCACATTTCCCGTGTGGCGTGTGTTGGGGACGGCTTACTTGCCGCCGATTTTCTTGCGCATGAAGGTGGGGACCTCCAGCTCCTCTTCGTTCAGCTGCGTTCCAGCCAGCTTGATGACGGCGTCGTCGTTGCCGCCGCGGGCCGGGTTCTCGCTCTTGTTGGTGTCCTGCTGCTTCTTGTAGGACGGCAGCTGGCGGAGCAGCGGGGTGGCTGCGGCGCTCATCTGGTCGGCCTTGCGCTCGTCGAAGCCGGTGGCGATGACGGTGCACTTCACCTGTCCGGTGTAGGCATCGTCGATCACGGCGCCGAAGATGATGTTGGCTTCCGGATCGGCGGCCTCGGTGACGATGCGGGCGGCCTCGTCGACCTCGAACATGCTCATGTCGTTACCACCCGTGATGTTGAAGAGAATGCCCTTGGCACCGCTGATGGAAAGCTCCAGAAGCGGGCTGTCGATGGCTGCGCGGGCGGCCTCGGCGGCGCGGCTGTCGCCGGTGCCGTAACCGATGCCCATGAGCGCGGAACCGGCATCCTGCATGACGGAGCGCACGTCGGCGAAGTCGACGTTCACCAGACCGTGGACCGTGATCAGGCTGGCGATACCCTCGATACCGTGGCGGAGGATCTCATCCACGATCTGGAAGGCCTCGGTCAGCGGGGTGGTCTTGTCGATGAGCGAGAGGATCTTGTCGTTCGGGATCGTGATGAGCGTGTCGACCTTGCCGCGCAGGGCCTCCAGAGCCTCATCCGCCTGCTTGCGGCGGCGCAGACCTTCGAAGCTGAACGGCTTGGTGACGACTCCCACCGTGAGCACGCCCATGGAGCGGGCCAGCTCGGCGATGTACGGAGCGGCGCCCGATCCGGTGCCGCCGCCCAGACCGGCGGTGATGAACACCAGGTCGGCTCCCTCCAGAGCCTTCTTGATTTCCTCCGAGCTCTCCTTTGCAGACTGCAAACCGATGTCCGGGTTGGCGCCGGCGCCGAGACCGCGGGTCGTTCCGCGTCCGATGTTCACCTTGGTGGTGGCCGGGCTGTGGAACAACGCCTGGGCGTCGGTGTTGACGGCGATGAACTCCACTCCGCCGACCTTGCTGGAGATCATGCGGGACACGGCGTTGGATCCGCCGCCACCGACTCCCACCACGCGGATGACCGCGTTGGGGGCGATGTCCGGACGGACTTCCTGGTAACCGCTTCCCGTGGATGCGGCACCGTCACCGGACTTGGCCGGGGGCGGGGTGAAACTGTTGCCTCCGGAGGACTGGGGCTTGGAACCGGAGAACAGGGAGCGCAACGTGTCTGACATGGGAACGGGGGGAAGAGGGCGAGTGGATGAAAAGGAGGATGGATGGATTACGGGAGGAGATTCTTGAGCCAGGAACCGACCTGACCGAAGGTACGCTTCATGTCGATGCTGCCCATCGAGAAGCCGAAACCGCCCTTGCGGCTGCCTTCACGGACGCCCCACAGCAGGGTGCCGAGCGCGGTGGCGTAGGCCGGGTCGTCGACTTTCTCGATCACGCCGCCGACTTCGACCGGGAAGCCCATCTGCACCGGCAGACCGAGCACCTCGCGGGCGATGTCCAGGACGCCGGGGGCCTTCACGGCAGCACCGGTGAGCAGGGCTC
>DAORHV010000075.1:3367-5701 GCA_035438175.1 Candidatus Peribacteria bacterium | reverse complement strand
AACACTGCGCGGACTGCGGGATGCCAACGCCATCACGCAGGTGCTGCGCGATGCCACCGAACCGACGATCGACCGCGCCATCGTCCAGTTCGGTTCGCGTTGCCGCGGGGCACTCAACCCGGAAGCGCGGAGCGAAAACGGTATGCCGGAGCGCTACCACGAAGCCGATGCGGTCATGGCCGCCGCCATCACCGACCAGGCATCGCTCGCGCGCCTGCGGGAGCGCCGCTGGGGCATGGACGCCGGCGCCCGCCAGGGCTTCCGTGCGGCGCGGGACGCGGAGTGGCGGCTGCAAGGGGTGATTCCGGAAACGGCCGCCGTGGAATACGACCAAGAACTGAGCCTGGACCAAGCCGCCGCGCTCTCTGGCGAAGGAATTGCCGGAACGCTATCGGCGCTGGCCGATTGTCATGAACAGGTCTTCCTGGCGATACGCGCCGTGCTGCGCGGCACCGACGACCATGTTCGGGATCTTCCGTATGACTGGAGCAAATTCCACATCGCCGACCGTGGCGACGGACGTCTGACGCTGGAGATCGCGCCGGAGGTCTTCGACCGCGTTCGCGAAAAGCCACCCGCCACCGACGACCCATGGACCAGTTGTCCCGCGATCCCGTTCATCCGGCAATATCACCAATGGAGCGCGCTCTTGGCACGGCGCTTCTATCTGCCGCATCTGCCGCGCCTGCAAGCTGAAGCACGCTCGCGCCGGATCGCGCCGGCCGGCCGGCGGCCCGAAGCCGATCCGCAAGTGATCAGCGAGCTGAAACTGTAAGAATAAGAATTGGTGCGCTCGGCGGGGGTCGAACCCACAACCTTCGCCTTCGGAGGGCGACGCTCTATCCATTGAGCTACGAGCGCAGATGTATCGTTCGGCTGTTCTTGGCAATGATCGAGCGGCTCCTTTCTTTCTGATGCCCGCAAGCGGGCTGAGCCATTGAGCTACGAGCGTTAAATGAGACTGCGCCGATTGTAGGCTAAAGCTCCTTGCCTGTCTTTCCGCTTACAGACCGAAGAACGTCACCGTGTTGGCGTCCATGGCGGTGATCACGTCGGCAAGGTCCATGTTCTTGGTCTTCGCAATGACCGCCGCGACTTCGGTCACGAACGACGGCTCGTTGCGTTTGCCGCGGTGCGGCACCGGCGCCAGGTACGGACTGTCGGTTTCGATCATCATCTGCGCCAGCGGACAGTGCGAAATGCAGTCGCGGATGACGTCGGATTTTGGGTACGTCGCGATGCCGGTGAACGACAGGTAGTAGCCGGCCGCCACGAAACGTTCCACATCCTGCCAGCGCTCGGTGCAGCAGTGCACCACCAGCTTGTCGGGCTTCACGTGGTTCACGATCGCCCACACGTCCTCCACCGCGTCGCGGCAATGGACGACTGCCGGAACGTCGCATTCCTTGGCGATCTTCAGCTGCTCTTCGAACGCGCGCTGCTGCACGTCTTTGGGGCTGTTCATGTAGTGGTAATCGAGGCCGATCTCCCCCACCGCCTTGCACTTGGGGTGCCGCAACGCGGTACGGATGAGTTCCGGATCGCGCGCGAAATCAAATCCGGCCGCCACGTGCGGATGCACTCCCATCGTCCACGTCACGCAGTCGAAGCGTTCGGCGATGGCGCGGCACTTCTCTGCTTCGGCCACGCTGTCGGCGATGCAGATCATGCGCGATACTCCCGCCGCGTTGGCACGCGCGACCACCGCTTCGATATCGGCATCGAATTTGGCGTCGGCAAGATGACAATGCGAATCGATCACGCGGCCATGGTACAGTTCGGGCCATGCAATACTCCACACGTCTTGCGGTTGGTGCCGCCGCGCTGCTGCTGTTCGTCGGCTGTTCGGCCAAGAAAGAACTGCCGCCCGGCATGCAGACCATGGAAACACGATTGCAGACGATCGTGGCCGGCAAAGCCGACGCGGCCGACCTGACGGTCGTGTACGACGACGGCGATGCACCCGACGGCGTGAAACTGACCATGTCCGGCAACGGCAAGGTCGAACGCGAAGGCCATCTGCCCAAAGCCCCTGAGACCCGAAACCAATTACACGACCTCACGCCCGAGCAGGTTCGCGTGCTGGCAAAACTGCTGGTGGATATTCAGGCCTGGGAACAGCAGACGTCCGACCACGTGCCGGCGCCGGACGAAACGCGCGCCACGCTCACCATTCATTTGGGCGCCATGGAGAGCCAGATCTGGGAATGGCACACAGATGTGGCGGCACAAAACCGCATCGGCAAGGTCCGGCAGGCCATCGAGGAATCCGCATCGTGAAGCGTTGGTGAAATATGTCCGGTGGCTTATACTCTCGCCGCTACCAGGGTCGAT
>DAORHV010000075.1:0-3267 GCA_035438175.1 Candidatus Peribacteria bacterium | reverse complement strand
AGCTCAGCTGCCCAGCCCGCTTGCGGGCGTAAATCGAAAAGGACTGCTCTGCCCGACCCGATCGTTCTTTCTGCCAATGAGGGTCGATAGCTCAGCTGCCCAGCCCGCTTGCGGGCGTAAATCGAAAAGGACTGCTCTGCCCGGCCCGGTTATTCTTTCTACAGATATGGGTCGATAGCTCAGCTGGTAGAGCAGTGCCCTTTTAAGGCATTGGTCGTGGGTTCGAACCCCACTCGACCCACCAATCCTTCGTTGTGACAAATATGCGACTGCACTTTGTTCTCGGTGCAATGGCAGGAATCGCAGTGATGGCCGCTGCATGGATCGGGGTTATCGGAAGCGCGGTATTCTGCGGCGCCTCGGCGGCATGCCAATCCGCCGGCTTCGTGCTGCTCACGGTTGCGAATCCCGTAACATCGGCGCTTCGCGGCCTGGGCTTCACGACCATCCGCGAGGTTGCCGTAACGACTCACGGAGCGCTCCCCGCGGGAATGTATTTGGACACCGTGAATCCCATTGCACTGCTCCTGGTGAACATCCTGTGCTATGCCTGCATCGGCGGCTTGCTGACTGTTTTGGCCTGCCGCAGAACGTGCAAGACACGGTAATCCCGACCACCCGGCGCATGGTTTCAGCACAGCCCGAAGCCACAAATATTGATTTTTTATACTTATATAGTATAATATAAATATGACTACTCCGAACGAACCGAAAGACCCCGTCGCCCCCGAAGGACCGGCTCTTCCCGATGCAGGAAAACTGGATTCTCCGGCCGTTGCCGAAACCGTCGTTTCCACCACAGCCGACACCGCCGGAAAAGTCGAACAGGTGGTGGATCCGGTGCTGGCCCAGATCGAAGCAATTGAGGATACCACCGACCGTGACACCGTCCGCAACGCCGAATTGTTCCTGCGCAGCCCCGGCAGAAAAACCCATGCCGCCATCCGGCCCCATGCCGAGGATGTGAGTATGATCATCGCCATGTCGGGCGGCGGCGAGCCGGCCATCGTCACCGACGTTTCCAGTCGTCTGGAGGCGTTGTTGCGTGAACCGGAAACCGCCGAGGCGACGGCCGCACCCGAACGCCAGCGCGTCCCCACCGCCGAATTGCTGAGCGCCATGCGCGCGCGCACTCCCGCCGGACTCACAAGCCCCGCCGCCATCGGCGAATACATCGCCGCCCACGAAGTGCTCTGCCGCTCATTCCAGGCAGACCTGGAAGAAGCGTTCACGCAGCCCGCGCTGGAACTCCCCAAGTGCCGCGATCTGCTGAAGCAGCACTACAGCTACGCCAAATCCATGCTGGTAGGCGTGCATCAGAAACCCGAAATCATGGCCGAGATGAAAGCCTGGCAGCAGGCCATGCTGGCCAAACACGTCGAAGTCGTTTCGCTGATCGTCTACTCGTACATGCAGGATATTGATACGGAAATCGCCAAGCCGCAGCCCGAGCTCATCATGATTCGCCAGTGGATGATGATCGCCGCCGGCTTCGACCCGAGTCTCACACCGGATTTGGAACAAGCCTATGGAATCGCCGTCGCCAAATACTGCCAGTTTTTCCTGGATAAAGTGGCCGCCGAGCGCCTTCAGCCGAATCCAAACACCACAAGAATCGAGCAGTGGCTGGCGATCCCGCCGAAATACGCCAACGCCAAATTCACCGACAATTAGTCGCGCGTCAGGAATTGTTGGACAGTTCCATATCCGGGTCGACCGCGAACGCGAACAAACGATCTGTATCGCCGAGTAGCGCCATGCGGTCGCCGAGGCGCTTCCGGATCGATTCAACGGCAGGACTCCGGCGGCGCGGACGGCCGTTGGTCATGGCCGGCTGCTCGTTGTCTTCGCATGCTTCGCCGAAAAATGCCTCAACGCTGGACGGCCCGCCTTGCGGGCGGTCCTGTGCGACGTGCTGGTGCGGCATAAGGAGGACCGACGGACGCGTCGCGCCCAGCGCGAGCATGTTCATGACCTTGCGGGTATTGCCGCAGAAGCGCCGGGTGAGCCACTCGATCTGCGGCAACGTCGCATGCGGATATTGCTCCCGCAATTGTTCGGCGGTCGGCTCGATTACCGTTTTGGTGGCCGGCGATGAGGCGAGTTTGGGCGTCATGGTCAAAAATTCGTGGCGCCAGTATCGGCATTTCGGTGCTTGACGCAAATCGCTGGGTAAGTCGAAGTGTTACATGAATTGTTTCTTTGCGGACAAAAGCCAAAAAAGTCATCTGTCGGATGTCATCGCAGCACGCGTATTGTGAGGATGTCCGCCCGACTATGCATTCCAAACCCGCCGCCCTCATCACCGGAGCATCGCGCGGCATCGGCGAGGAATTCTGCCGGCTGTTCGCCGCGGACGGTTATGATTTGGTGCTGGTAAGCCGCGACTCGGAACGGATGGAAAAGCTGAAACAGGAACTTCAGCGCCGGCACCATGCCCGCACCATTCACATCGTCGCCCAGGACCTGGCGGCACCCGGTGCGGCCAAGATCATCGCCGACTGGCTGGCCGAAAAACATCTCGTCCTCGACGCGCTGGTGAACAACGCCGGCTTCGGCGACACCGGCCCGTTCGCCGGTGCCGACCCCGAACGCGTGCGCTCCATGCTGCAGCTGAACGTGGCCGCGCTCACCGAACTCACCCGCGCGGTCCTGCCCGGCATGCTCAAACGTAAACGCGGACGCATCCTGAACGTCGCGTCGGTTGCCGCGTTCCAGCCCGGGCCGCTGATGGCCGTGTACTACGCCACCAAAGCCTACGTGCTGTCGCTCAGCGCCGCGCTCAGCGAAGAGACGCGCGGCTCGGGCGTCACCGTGACGTGCCTGTGTCCGGGGCCGACCAGCACCGGATTCGCCAAAGCCGCCCACATGGAGAAATCGTTGCTGTTCGGCGCGCAGCCCATGGGCCTGGCCGACGCAGCAAGCGTGGCACTGGCCGGATACCGCGCGATGATGGACGGCAAAACGGTGGTCGTGCCCGGTTTGCGCAGCCGCATCGGGACGTACTTTGCCCGCGTGTTGCCACTGTGGCTCACGGCGCGGGTGGCCATGCGCGCGAACGGGAACGGCGCGTAAGAATTGTTGGGGACGCTCGTCATCACAGGCAGTCCTTTCCCCCACTTCTCATGCGTCACCTGCTGATGGCTCTCATCATCGCCGCGATTTTCGGAGGCGGCTGGGGCTTGCTCTACTTCATCGTCCGGTAAGCCCTCGGCAAACAAGCCGCCGTTCGCAGTGACCGGCGGTTTTTTTCGTATCAGGACGCCA
>DAORHV010000074.1:0-5888 GCA_035438175.1 Candidatus Peribacteria bacterium | reverse complement strand
CGTCATACGGGCATCACGGTATTCGTCGGCGAAGTTCCAAAGCAGGGTACCGCGGCTCAGTACCGGTTGCAGGACACCAGCGATGTTTCGATTTTTCTCGATTGGATCGTCCATAACACCCGCTAAACGACCATGCAGGAATACCAGCCAATCTCCTCCTATGGCTTCATCGGCAATCTGGGTACTTGTGCACTGGTGAACATCAACGGGTCCATCGATTGGTGCTGCATGCCGTATTTGGATTCACCGAGTGCGTTCGCCGCCATGCTCGATCCGGATCGCGGCGGGTCATTCAGCATCCGGCCGGTCGATCCGATCAAGCATGTGGAGCAGGCATACGCTGCCGACACGAATATTCTCCGTACGACGTTTACAACCGATGCCGGCAAGATTGTGCTCACGGACTGGATGCACATGGGGCCGTTCAGCCATGAAGAGCGAGAATGTCACAGGCTGCCCCTTTTGTTCCGTCTGGCGGAGTGTACGGAGGGAACGGTCCAAATAGACGTCGTTTTCGATCCGAGGCCCGATTACGCGCAAGCAGCAAGAACACTTTCCGTCGAAACCGACGGTGTGATTGTGGCCGAAAGCGGCGGAGACCGTATTTCGCTCAAATCCACGGGCGCACTTCGCCTCGGGGATGCTGCAGCGCGGGGAGTCGTGACATTGAATCGTGGGCAGGAATGGTCTTGTGCGTGCGCCTATGGCGCGGTGTTAGCCGACGCACCGGATGTCCGCCAAAGCCTTGCCGAAACCGAAGCATACTGGAGAACGTGGGTCTCTCATTGTCAGGATGGTGCCTGCCGGTACGTTCCTACCTGGAGGGATCCTGTTGTGCGTTCCGCATTGACCTTGAAAATTCTTGCCGGCGGGCCGACCGGGATCGCCGCCGCGGCCACCACGTCATTGCCCGAGATCATCGGAGGTTCCGACAACTGGGACTACCGTTTCAATTGGATCCGCGACAGCTCCTTTACCATTCAGGCGCTGGCGGCACTCGGGCACGTGCATGACGCCCAGGATTTTATCGGATGGCTTTGCAAGCTCCTTGTACAGGATGGGCGCAGGCCAGCCGATCTAAAGGTTCTCTACCCTTTGCACGGCAGCGTCGCGCCCGTCGAGCGCGAGCTTCCTCACTTACGCGGGTACCGTGATTCGCGTCCGGTGCGTATTGGCAATGGAGCAATCGACCAGCGGCAAATAGACATTTACGGCGAAATACTGGAAGCCGTATACCGGTCCTCGTTCCTACAGCCCGGCGTGGATACTGCGTTGGCCGGGATGCTGCGGAATATTGTCGATTACGTCTGCGATATTTGGCGCGAGCCCGATTGGGGCATTTGGGAGACGCGCGTGGATCCCGGGCACCATACCTACTCGAAAGTGATGTGCTGGGTGGCGCTCGATCGAGGCATCCGCATGGCCGAGGCACATGGCTGGGCTGCGGATCTCGCGCGGTGGAGAACGGAGCGCGATGCGATACACGCTCTCGTACTGGCGAAAGGCTTCAATCACCGTATCGGCTCCTTTACGCAATCATTCGATTCGGAGGTACTCGATGCGACGGCGCTGTTGTTCCCATTGCTAGAATTTTTACCGCCTGATCATCCGTATTCGCTGGGCACACTGACAGTCTTGCAGCGCGAGTTGGCCAAAGGGCCGCTTGTCTACAGGACCAGCAACCATTCGGGGAAAGAAGGTGCATTCGGATTCTGCAGCTTTTGGCTGGTCAATGCGTTGGCGCTGGCCGGGCGCGCGGACGAGGCGCACGAAAACTTCGTGCAATTATTGGGTATGGCCAATCATGTCGGGCTGTATTCGGAAGAAATTGATCCTGTCAGCGGAGCGTTTCTGGGGAATTTTCCCCAGGCATTTACCCATGTAGGCCTGATCAACAGCGCGTTGTATTTGGCTCGGACACAAGGCATCCTCGCCGCCCATCCCCTGATGGGCGAAAGCCGATCGCCGACGGAGCCGTCCGATCAAAATGGTTCTTCCAACGATGCGGCGGGCACGTTGGGACAGGATTAAGTCTAGTACCTTGCATTTGCCGATTCTCTTGTATACTGCCGTGGCAGATTTCTGGATATCACTGGACGATTAGCTCAGCTGGTTAGAGCGTTCGATTCACATTCGAAAGGTCCTCGGTTCGATTCCGAGATCGTCCACCATCCTCTTAAAACATCTGCTTCTCCCACAATTCATGGAAGCGGCCGTGTTTGGCGTGGAGTTCTGCGAAGGTTCCCTGTTCCACGATCCGGCCGTCCTCCAGCACGAGAATGCGGTCCATCTCCTTTATGGTGGTGAGGCGGTGCGCGATGACCACCGCGGTGACGCTCTGGAAGAACGTGTGCAGCGAATCGCGGATTTTCTCTTCGGATTCCAGATCCAGGTGCGAGGTGGCTTCGTCCAGAAACAGGATGGCGGGCTGCTTGAACACCGCCCGAGCGATGCCCACGCGCTGCTTTTCGCCGCCCGAGAGTTTTATGCCCTTCTCGCCGATGAGCGTGCGCATGCCTTCCGGCAGCCGGTCCAGGAAGTCGGTGACGTGCGCGGTTTCCACCGCCTGGCGGACCAACGCGTCGTCGCCGGCTTTGTCCGGATTGGCCAGCGTGATGTTGTCGCGCAGCGTGAAGTTGAACACTTCGGTGTCCTGCAACACCACCGCCGAATGTTTGAAGAACTCCGTGCGCCGGATGTCGCGCAGTTTTGTCCCGCCGATCACGATATCGCCGGCGTAGCTCTCGTGCTCTTTCAGCAGCAGCTTGAACAGCGTGGACTTGCCGGCCCCGGAGGTGCCAACGATGCCGATGCGCTCGCCGCGGCGGATGGAGAAGGAGACGTCATTCAGCACGTTGCGGTCGGGGCCGTAGCCGAACGACACGTTTTTGAGTTCGATGCTCTCCCACGTCTCCGGGAATTCCAGTTTGCCGCTGGCCTGGTCGATGCCCAGCGGTTCGGCCAGCATCTCGGTCATGCGCAGCACGCCGTACTTGGCCACGATGAAGTCGAGCAGCACCTTGGCCAGCTCCTCGATGTTCTCCCAGATCTTGCGGAAGTACTCGATGAACAGGATCAGAAGGCCCAGCTGGTAACGGCCGGAGGCGATGCCCAGACAGATGAACGCGATGCAGCTCAGCGAGAACGCGTTGCCGTAGATCACCAGCACCCAATCGCGGGATTGGTACCAGAACGTGCGCCGTTTGATCGCCTCGAACGCGTAGGCGATTTTGTGCAGCATGCGCTTCTCCAGCGATGACGACATACCCAGCACCTTCACGCTGCGGATGTTGTTGATGGATTCAAACGTCAGCCCCTCGATGTCTTCTTCGCGCACGTTCACCTCGCGCGACAATGCCGAGGTGCGCCGCATGAAGAATCCCGACAGGAACACGTATCCAAGCATGAAGCCGCCAACCGCCAGGGAAATATGAAAATCGAACGCGGCGAAAATGACGATAATGCCGACGAAGTTGACGCTGATTTCCAGGAAGCTGTTGATCCACATGCGCAGGATGACGTTCAAGCCCTCGCCACCCTTCTGCATGCGCTTCATCTTGTTGCCCGAGTTCTCACGCTCGTGCCACGCCATGTCCAGCAGGAACAGGTGCTGGATGGTCTGGAACTGCGCTTCCAGGCAGATGCGTTCGGCCAGCTGGAAGCCCACGATCTTCGCCGCCTGCCGGGCGGAAATGAACACGACGTACGACGCGGCCGCCAGGCCGATGTTCTGCCAGACCGGCTGCAGCGACTGGCCGGCGTGGTACGCGCTGATGTACGAGATGATCTGCGACAGCGCGATGGCCGGATACAGCCGCACGATGTCGCCGGTCAGCCGCGAGAACGTCACGAACAGGAACCGCCATTTGTACGGCTTCAGGAAGCGCCACACATCCCGCGCCAGCGCGATGTTCGAATAGGCCGGAGACGGGCTCCCGTTTTCCATGGGGCTCGATTGTAGCCGTTCCTTCTTCGGCGGACAGAAGATGGCGCTGTTTTTACTTCATCTCGGCCAGCAGTTTGCCGAGCAGCGCCACCGAACTGCGGTGCCGGCAGGCTTTCAGCCAATCGGGGCGCAGTTTGGTCTCCGACGCGAACGTGACGTCCACGATGTCGCCGTCGCTCAAGAGCGTTTCGCGCGGACAGGGCATGCAGTTACGGAAGATCTTGTGCAGCCGCGCAGCCGAATCGCCGTAGACGTGGCAGGCGAAATCGAGCGCGCTGACCGGCGGCTGGAGGCGGTACATGCTGGCGTTACCGTCGTAGATCGTGATGCCGTCGCCGAAGTAACTGCGCAGCACGGCGGCGAACTGCTTGGGTGTGCGGATGTCGCCTTTGCGCTGGTTGAGGTACCGCAGCATGTCCAGCCACGAGTTGCAGGTGTGCAGCATGCGCCCGCCGCGCTCGATGCCGAACTCGCATGCCTCGTGCATGGCGCGCGTCCGGATGTTCACCCGCAGCGGTTGACGTGTGACACCCGCCAACGGATACACCGCGGTGTCCACGGACTGATAGCCGTTGTCTTTCGGGACCGATACGTAATCTTTCAGCGCGCCCGGCATGGGATGAAACAAGCTGTGTGCGACTCCCAGAACGCCGTAGCAGGATTGGACGTCCTCGGTGAGTACCAGCAGTTTCAGACGGTCGTGCAATTCGCCGAACGCCTTTCGTTCGCGCTGCATGGCGGTGTAGGTGGTATAGACGCATTTGCGGCTGACCACGATTTCCGCGTTGATGCCCCGCGCTTTCAGTTCGCGCTGGATGGCCGCTTTCGCGCGTGACAGGTCGCGCCTGTCCTGGGCTTCGGACTGTTTCAGCAATCTGCGGATCTCGGCCGTTTCCTTGGGATACAGGTAGGCGAAGCAGCCGTCTTCCATTTCATGGCGCCAGCGGTTCATGCCGAGCCGCTCGGCGAACGCGCAGTACATGGAGAGTGTTTCGCGGGCGAGGTCGGTGCGGAGCTTGCCCGGGATGTCGCGCAACATGCGGATGTCCACCAGGCGGTGGGTGATGCGCAAGGGGAGCAAGCGCGGCTCGTCGATGAACGCGTGCAGGGCGTTGTTCAGCGCTTCCATGTCGCGGTCCAGCTGCAGATGGCGCAGTGCGTGCATCTTGCGTACCAGTTCGCGCTCTTCGCGGTTGAGCGGTGCTTCGCGCAACAGCCGCTCGCCGTCCGGGTGCAGCGGCAGGTCATGCAGCATGGCTACGTTCAGGAGCGTGGGGTCGTCGGTTACCTCCTTCATCACCTTCGCAATCTCTCGGCCGTGCACGGCGTAATCACCTCCGCTGGGGCGCTTCATGCCTCCCAGATGTTTTTTGGCGAACGCGCGGACGCGGGCCACGCGCTCCGCGTCGGCGGCGAGAGCGTCGCGGGATTGACGGCTATGCTTGGTGGCGGACGTTCTTCGCACTGTGGTCATCAGCATAACGGAGCGGCTAGGACTGGGCAGTGAGTTTTTTCAGATAGCGCCAACCGGTGACTGCGTCGACGTCACGGCCGAGCAGTTCTTCCATGGCGCGAGCGGTCAGCGCACCCGTCCAGCGCTCACCGTCGGGAAGGGGGAGTGCCATGCGCCGCCGCAGCAGATCGAATTGCATGTCGGATAGCAGCCCTGCGCGGCCGTTACGCTTGCGTCCGTCCCGCAATGCGGCGGGTCCGAATTGGTTGTAGCGGCGTAGGATTTTGCGCACCCAGTCCGACGTGCAGCCAAGCTGTAGGGCCACTTCGCGTGCCGATAACGGCGTCCGTCCCGCGCTCAGCAGCCACAGCGCGCGCCACTGCTTGCGTTCGACCGGCTCCGTGCAGGACTCGTATCGCTTGCGGATTTGTGGCTTGGGCAAGTGCTTCGCCGGTTGCTGGCGGGGGAATGCCATGACGTATTGAAGCA
>DAORHV010000073.1:0-5895 GCA_035438175.1 Candidatus Peribacteria bacterium | reverse complement strand
GATACGTCGTTCATGGGTCCCGAGGCCGAGTTCTTCCTCTTCGACGACGTGCGCTTCGATCACTCGAAGCCGAACGAGGGCTACTACTACCTCGACAGCGTCGAGTGCGCCTGGAACTCGGGCCGCGTGGAGTGCGCCAACCTGGGCTACACCATCCGCCACAAGGAAGGCTACTTCCCGGCTGCTCCGCACGACAAGCACCAGGACGTGCGCGCCGCGATGGTCATGGAAATGGAGAAGGCGGGAATCGAGGTGGAAACCTTCCACCACGAAGTCGCCACCGGCGGCCAGGCCGAAATCGACATGAAGTTCGACCGCCTGCTGCCCATGGCCGACAAGCTGATGAAGTACAAATACATCTGCCGCAACGTCGCCGCCCGCTACGGCAAGTCCGTGACGTTCATGCCCAAGCCCATCTACGGTGACAACGGATCGGGCATGCACACCCACCAGTCGCTGTGGAAGGCCGGCAAGCCGCTGTTCGCGGGCGCCGAGTACGCAGGCCTCAGCAAGCTGGCCATGTACTACATGGGAGGACTACTGAAGCACGCCCAGGCACTGTGCGCGCTGTGCAACCCGACCACCAACAGCTACAAGCGTCTGGTCCCGGGCTTCGAGGCGCCGGTGAACTTCATCTACTCGGCCCGCAACCGTTCGGCCGCCATCCGCATCCCGATGTACTCCGACAACCCGAAGGCCAAGCGCCTGGAGCTCCGCTCTCCGGACCCGGCCGCCAACCCGTACATCATCTTCGCCGCCATGCTGCTCGCCGGTCTGGACGGCATTAAGAACAAGATCGATCCGGGCGCACCGACCGACGAAAACCTCTACGACATGGCCCCCGAGAAGCTCGCCAAGATCCCGCACGCACCCCACGACCTGTCCGGTGCGCTCGACGCCTTGGAGAAGGACAATAAGTTCCTCACCGACAGCGGCGTGTTCAACAAGCGTTTCCTGGATGACTTCATCGCGGTCAAACGCGCAGAGGTCGCCGACGAGCGCAAGCGCCCCTCAGCCAGTGAATTCTTCAAATACTACGACGTCTAATCGGTTTCGAGTCACGAGTTACGAGTAGCGGGAAACTGCTGCTCGTAACTCGAAACCCGTGACTCATAACTCTTTTCTCCCCTTCCCCATGATCGATACCGGAAACACCGCGTTCGTCCTGCTGTCGGCGGCGCTCGTGGCCATTATGACGCCGGGCTTGGCGTTCTTCTACGGCGGACTCGTGAAACGCAAGAACGTGCTGACCATCATGATGCAGAGCTTCATCTCCATGGGCATCGTCACCGTGCTGTGGGCACTGTTCACCTTCTCCATGGCCTTCGGCCCCGACGTCCACGGATTCATCGGCGACATGAGCTTCGGCCTGCTGCACGGCGTCGGCATCGAGCCGTCCACCGTGTACGGCACCAGCGTGCCGTTCTTGGCGTTCTTCGTCTTCCAGATGATGTTCGCCATCATCACGCCTGCGCTGATTACGGGTGCATTCACCGAGCGCATGAACTTCAAGAGCTACCTGGTCTTCCTGGTGCTGTGGAGCGTGCTCGTCTACGCACCGCTGGCCCACTGGGTGTGGGGCGGCGGCTTCATCGCCCAGCTGGGCGCCATCGACTTCGCCGGAGGCACCGTGGTGCACATCAGCGCGGGTATGGGAGCGCTGGCCTCGGTCTTCGCACTCGGCAAGCGTCAGGACAAGGCTCATTCGCCGCATAACATCACGCACGTCGCGCTCGGCGTGGCCTTGCTGTGGTTCGGCTGGTACGGATTCAACGCCGGCAGCGCTCTGGCCGCCAACGGCCAGGCCGCCCTCGCGTTCGCCAACACCGACATCGCCGCGTCCATGGCGATGGTCACCTGGCTGCTGCTGTCGTGGCTGGTGGACGGTCGTCCCAGCATGGTCGGCGCGCTCACCGGAGCGGTGGCCGGATTGGTCGCCATTACGCCCGCCGCGGGCTACGTGGACCCCATGGCCTCGCTGGTCATCGGCATCGCCGCCTCGTTCTGCTGCTACTACGCGGTGAAGTTCCGCATCAAGATGAAGTGGGACGACGCGCTCGACGTGTGGGGCTGCCACGGCGTCGGCGGCATCGTGGGTTCCATCCTCACCGGCGTATTCGCCGTGAAGGCTGCCGGAGGCTTCTCCGGCTTGCTGGAAGGTAATCCGGCGTTATTCATCGCCAACCTGGAGGGTACCGCCATCGCCATGGTGTATTCGTTCGTGATGACGTACATCATCATCATGGTGCTGAAGATGTTCATGAAGATCAGCGTCGAGCCGAAGGAAGAGCAGGAAGGCCTGGATCGCGCCCTGCACGGCGAAGAGGCCTACGACTTCTAAGCGTTACTCATCCACATGTGCAGCGGCCCCGTCGCAAGCGGGGCCGTTTTCTTGTGCGGCGGACGCACGTACAATGCGATCCATGACGCAGCCGACAGCAGCCGAGGTACGAACGGACACCCGCTGTGCGCTGCCGGCCGAATGCTGCCCGATCTGCGCATCGGACAAGTACGTCGACCGCAAACTCAAACGTTTCTGCGCGCGCTGCGGAACGCTCTGTGAGACCTGCTGCGACGGCGGAATGCCGCTCTAGAAAAACCCGGCGCGACTCCCCCGCAGGGAAATCGGCCGGGTGATCGTACGTCTTTTGCGGTTAGCCACCGAACGTGAACGCGTAGGCCTCGAGCCCGGCACCGTTGATCTTCATGGTCATTTCGTGTTCGCCGTACTCGCCGGTGAACAGGTTGTAGAGGTCGTATTTGCCGACCGTAATGGTCTTCACGAACTTACCGTCGATGCTGATGTCGGCCGTTTTGACGTTCTTGGTGGAACCGGGGCCCAGCACCAGGTTGATCTCGCCGCCCAGGAATTTCATGCGGATCTCGCCCTTGGCCGACTGCAGCACCTGCTGCTCGCCGTCCACGAGCTTCCAGTCGCCGGCGAGATAGAATTTGTTGAGCGTCATGGCGTCCGGCGCCTTGTAGGTCACCGTGGCGTCCGTGGGCTCGCCCTGGCTGTTGCCGAGCGACGGCCAGTTGCGGGAACCCACGTAGGTTTCGGGCGAAATGGGCATGCCTTCATTGGGCTTGGGCTTTTCCACCGTTGCGCCGGCCGTCTCGGGCAACGCGGAGCCTGCCTCCTTCAGCAGGCTGGCGATGGCTTTGTCGGTTTCCTCGTAATCGCCCTCGCCGAAGTGCGTGTAGCGGATGTAGCCGTCGGCATCGATGAGATACTTGGCCGGCCAGTAGCGGTTGGCGAACGAATCCCACACCTTGAAATCGTTATCCTGCACGACGGGATACGTAAGGCCGTGGCTCTTGATGGCCGCCGCGACGTTGGAGTTACTCTTCTCGAACACGAACTCTGGCGTGTGGACGCCCACCAGCACGAATTTGCCGGTGTCCTTGTACTTATCCCAGTAACCCTCGATGTACGGCAGCGTGCGGATACAGTTGATGCAGCTGTACGTCCAGAAGTCGACCAGCACCACCTTGCCCTTCAGGTCGGCGGACGTAAGCGGCGTGGAATTGTGCCAGTCGCCGGCCGGGGAGAAGTTCGGGGCGCGGGTGATTTTCGGAAGCATGGGGAGTGTCATGGAATCGGAGGAGGAAGCCGTGGAAACGGCGGGAGCGGAAGAGGCGCTTGCGGACGATGACGCGGGAGCGCCGTTCAACTTCCCTTGGGCGTCCTCGAACGTCTTGCCGAAGAACTTGTCTTCCAGACGCGTTCCGATGTCGCCGAACGAGGTGTTGTTGGTCAACCACACCTGCAAGCTCTCGAATGCCTGGAAATGAAACGCCAGCGCGGAGGCGATGAGCAGCGCTCCGGCGACCATTTTGACGTGGCCGCTGTATTTGCTGAGCGCACGCACCGAGTGCACCGCGGCCTGTCCGCCGTACCCGATGATGAGCAACGGCACGGCCGTACCGGCACCGTAGGCCAGCAGGTAGAGCGCGGCCAGCGGACCGGGCTGGTTGCGGACGAGCGTGAGCGCGAAGCCGAGGGCCGGGCCGGCGCACGGCACCCACACCAATCCGAGGGTGAGCCCGATGATGAACGCGGTGATGGGAGAATCGGCACCGAACTCGCCCCGTGCCTTGGTCTGCACGTCGGCACCCAACTGCTGGATGCGCGTGGCGGCGCGGCCGCCCAATTCCATGCACAGTACGCCCACGACCGCGGCAATTGCCACCGACGGCCAGCCTTTGCTGATGAAGAACAAACCGCCGAGTACGGCGACTGCGTACTGCGCCGGCTTGTTGCCCGTCATGAAACCGATGCCGAAGAGGAGGAGCAGGTAATAGGTGGCGATACGGATGTAATCGGCCAATTCCACGAACTGCGACAGCACGACCAAGAGGAGGAACGTGAAGCCCACGAAGCTCACGAGCATGCCGCTGATGGTCAGCAGCGGACGCCATTTGCTGCGGCCGGCGATGCTGACGCCCAGCACGATGGGAATGAGTGGCAGGATGCACGGCAGCAGGATGGTAAGCATGCCGGCGGCGAACAGGGTGAGGAACAGCGTCATGGTCATAAGGGGTTAGCGGATAACGAGTTTCTGGAGCTCGGAAGGATTGGGGTGCAGGATGGACGACAGCTTGGAACCCGATCCGTTCACGACGAGGAAGGTGTCGGGAAGCAGCACGGTATAACGCAGTGCCATGCCCGAGGCGGTGCCGGAATCCAGGCGGAAGGTGGAAATGTTCGCCGCCCCCGAGCCGTACAGATGCTTCAGGATACGGTCGCTGCGCTGCGAGAAGACATCGCCGGTCTGGGCGAAGAACAGCACGGCCGGCTTGCCGTTACCGATGTCCCCTTCCGCGTAGTCGCGGTAGAAGACGCTGGCGGCCGGATGCGTGCCGCTGCCGCTCATGGTCGCACCCGACTCGGCGGGCGGCACCGGCACGTCCGGCATGTCGGACGGCGGCGAGGAGCACGCCGCGAGCAGCAGGCCCGCGGTACCGAGGATGGCGAAGGCGGCACGATTCATTGCGGCGGTCATCGTAGCATATCCTTGCGTAAATCACGGCCGGGTCGCCATGAAATTCACTCCCAAGGAGAAACCGTTCAGCGTTTCTTCTTGGGCTTGGCGTAGGCCAGAAACGGCAGCAACGCCAGATCCGGATTGCGCGCGGCGTTGGTGGCGCGTCCGTGCGCGATGAGCAGGTGCGAAAGATTCGACCACTCGGCGCGCGGGGTTTTCTTCATGAGATCGCGTTCGATTTTCGCCTGCGCGGTGTGCCGCGTCAGGCCCAGCAGCTTGGCGATGCGCGTGACGTGCGTGTCCACCGCGATTCCCTCTTCTATGCCGTACACGGTGGACAGCACCACCGACGCCGTCTTGCGCCCGACGCCGCGTAGGGTGAGCATCTCGGCCATGGTGCGCGGCACTTGGCCTCCAAAATCCTTCAGCAGGGTCTTACACGTCTCACGGATGGCCAGCGCCTTCATGCGGAACGTGCCGCACGAATGGATGTCCCGCTCCAGTTCGGCCTGCGTCACGTTCAAATAATCCTGCGGCGTCTTGTACTTCTTGAAGAGCGTTTTGGTGACGATATTCACGCGTTTGTCGGTGCACTGGGCCGACAGAATCGTGGCCACCAGCAACCCGAGGGGCGTGTCCCAATCCAGCGTGCAGCCGGCGTCCGGATACATCTTTTTGAGCGTCTTGAGCACGACGGAAACGGGCACGCTGACCATGCGCGCAGTATACCGGAGGCGCGAGTCGGCGGAGACCAGAGAATGGCCGCCGGCGCACTTGAAAATCACGGCGTCGGATCGTACCCTTCGCGTGTATGTCTTCCATGCCCTCGTTCACCGTTTTCGATGTCGAAACCACCGGTCTGGAGCCGCGCAAAGGCCACCGGATCATCGAAATCGCGGGACTGCGG
>DAORHV010000072.1:0-5929 GCA_035438175.1 Candidatus Peribacteria bacterium | reverse complement strand
GATTCCGTCGTCCGGCAAACGCTTCAGGAAATCCACGAACGCCTGTTCGTAATCCGGCAGATCTTTGAACGCGTCGTAGTGGTCGCCGTCGGCGTTGGTGAGCAACACGATCTTGGGCGACAGGTAGTGAAACGACTTGCGGTATTCGCAGGCTTCCACAGCCCACAGGTCGTTCTTGGCCTTGCGCCAGTTTCGGCCGTCGAGTTCGCGCAGCTTGGTGCCGACCACCACGTTGGGGTCGAGGCCGGATTCCATGAGCAGGCGCGAGGTCATGGCGGTGGTCGACGATTTGCCGTGCGTGCCGCACATGGCGATGAGGGTTTTGCCGGCGGTCATTTCGCCGAGCCCGGCGAAATACGAAATCTGGCGCACTCCCCTTTCTTTCGCCAGCGCACGCTCGGGTGCGGTCGGCGGGATGGCTTCGGAGTACACCAGCAGGTCGAACTTCTCCGGCAGCGCGCTGCCGTCTTGTTTCAGCGAGACGTCGATTCCCTGCGAGCGCAGGTCGGCGATGAGCGGTGAGTCGTTTTTATCGCTTCCCGAAACCTCGTTTCCGGCCGCCTTCATATGGGAGGCATACGCCGAGAGCCCGATTCCGCCGATTCCGCTACAGAAAATCCTCATGCCGCGATGCTATACTGAGCACCGCATGCCGTACAAGGACGCCGCGCCGTTTCCCAAACAGATGACCATCGTCATCGGCCTGGCCGTGGTCGGCCTCATGGCGTTCGGTCTGGCACTCTCGTACTACAAAAACATCCTGTTCGACCAGCAGTTGGCGTCCATGCAGGAACGCAATGCCAAGCTGAAGGCTGAAATCACCGACGGCTACCAGCACTTCGAATATCTGAAGTCCCAGCAGTACAAAGACAAGTACGCCAAGGAAAGCCTGAGCCTGCTCAACCCGGGCGAAAAAGTGCTGATCTTCACCCAGAAGCCCCAGCCTACCGAAGTTTCCACCGTAGCCGAGCTGACCGACGAGGACCGCGAGGCGATCTACGAGGAAAACCTGCGCAACATCCGGGTCATCGATCACTGGAGTTTGTTCCTGTTCAACCGCGATAAGATCGATGATCTGAAGAAACCGCTCTAGTATTTGCATTTTCCGCGTCCGTACACGATACTGCGTTGGCTCGACGCGGGGTGGAGCAGCTGGTAGCTCGCCAGGCTCATAACCTGGAGGTCACAGGTTCGAATCCTGTCCCCGCAACCAATTTAGAGACGACGATAACGTTCAGGTCGCATGATCAGGACGTTTTTGCCGTACTCGGCTGACCTTCATAATTTCCCTTGTGCGCACAAAGACACATCGGTAAACTGGTTTCACTATGGCAACCAAAAAGGCCGGTGGCTCAACAAGTAACGGCAGAGATAGTCGCTCAAAGCGTCGTGGCGTAAAGCGCTTCGAAGGAGAAGCGGTGAACGCGGGCGAAGTGCTCGTGCGCCAGAAGGGTTACTGGTACCGCCCGGGAACGAACGTGTACGTCGCCAAGGACTGGACGATCCACGCTTCCGTCGCCGGTAAGGTTTCCTTCCGCAAGGCAAAAGTACTGAAGTTCAACCGCCGCCGCGAGATGGCTACGGTCATCAGCATAGAGGCCACTGCTTAATTGACTCGTTGCGAACGTCGCTTCTGAGTCAGTGCGGTTTTTTGGTATTCAGCCAATTGGCATCAACGGACGCGCTAAAGATATGGGCCAGTAGCTCAGACGGTTAGAGCACAGGACTTATACACCTGGGGTCGGTGGTTCGACTCCACCCTGGCCCACCAGCAAGTGAGCAAGTATGATCGCATCATGAAAGCAGAATATGTTAACGGTAACATCCGAGCTAATTGCCCCGAATGCAATGGGGCAATGACTACTTTTGAGCGTAAAGATCATGCGCGAGAATATGGAACCATTGTTCAAGACAAATCACAGAGCGTTAAAGGAAGAACTTATGCTCGAGCTATTTATATGCTTTTGCGATGCGCGGGATGCGGGCGAGGTGGGTTAGCAAAAATTTGTGATAACGGTAGAGTTCTGGATGGAGTTATTGGGGAATTCTTGCCTTACTCGATTGAAAGTCTGGATATCCCTGGGAGCGTTCCGAGCGGCATTATGAAAGAGTTCAGGGAGGCGGAGTTGTCTGCATCGGTAGGAGCTTGGCGCGGAGCTTCTGCCCTGCTTCGTTCTACCCTTGAAAAAGCACTGAAGGCCAGTAGTTACACTACCGGTACTTTGAATGACAAAATAAATGCTGCAGCTGCTGACGGAGTTATTACTGAAGCAAGGAAGCAAAAAGCGCATGAAAATATTCGCGTTCTTGGCAATGACGTAGTCCATGATGAATGGCGAGAAGTGGCTGAAGATGAAGTTCAAGACTCGCTTCACTATGTTCAGCGTATACTTGAGGACCTATATGATGATCGTGCACAAGTCCTGAAGACATTGGCAGCAAAAGGAAAGCCAATAGCTTCCTAATCTTTAGGTTTCTACATCAATTACGTAGCTGGTGGTGATATTGCGATAAATGTATAATTTCCTGCTATGGCCGTCCGCTCCGGACTCGTTGAAGACTGGGACGAAATCGATGAGCTGCAAATGCTCGTCGCGCGCTGCGAACCCATGACCAAGGCCGAAGCCGGCGAATTGATCCCCAAAGTGCGCCGTTTGCTGCAGGCTGGGTTGCAGCGTGGCGATCTCAGCATCGTTGACCGTCAGGTCTGTGTGACGGTGGAAAGGGACCGCGAAAAAGTGCAATCATCGGTCAGCGCGCTGGGCCTGGCCGGCGTGCGGTTTATCGACCGTCCGTAAGCACCTGCATCGGGGCTTTCAGGCTGAATTTCGGAGAATGCAGCTGAATCAGCGCATTGCGGTTGCGATCGTAGATCCACAGTTCCACAGGGAATTGCAGCGCAGCGGCGGGCAGGCGCTCGGTGTCCAGATCCAGGCGCCAGCCGGCATTCAGCTTGCAGCCGGGGAAGACGTCTTCGTCCGGACGGCGGAAGGCGGTGTGCGTGTACGCGACCAGTTCGCGGTCCGGTCCGGCGGTGAAGACCACGTCTTTGGCGGCGCAACCGTTCTGGAGCGCCCAGCCGGTGACTTCCACCAGCGAACCGCTGGCATGCAGCCAATCCACCCATCCCCCATCGTCTTTGTTGGCCGCGATGACCGGTGTGTTCGGTCGCAAAACGAAGTCTTTCATCATGCCCAGGCTGCGCATGGTATCGGCCTGGTAGCGCACGAACTGGCCGTTACCGAAGTACAGGCGGCCGAGACAAGTGTCCGACGAGATCTCCGGCGTGCGGAAGCACGCGTTACTGATGCCGAGCTCCCGGCTGCGCTCCTGCAGTCGCTGGATTCCGAACTGGGTCAGGGGTATCTGCACGGCCAGAACGACGGCGGCGGTAGCAAGGAACGCCTCCATCCAGCGCTGTTTTTCAGAGGCGAAAGCCAAGACGGCGAGCAGCGCGATATACGCCGGGCAGACCAGCGTCGCATAACGTGAGCTCATGGCCGAGCCGTAACCGTACGAATAACGTCCGGCATCGATGAGCAACACCGTCAAAATCCCAAAGCCGAAGACCATTGCCCACGGCAGCAGCTTGGCTCGGTGCTGTAGTTTGACCGACCGGTAGGCAAGAGGAAACATCGCGCAAGTCAGCACGCCCGTCGCCCCCGCCAGCGGCATCGCCGATGGGGAGAAATTGAAGAGTGTGGAACCGAGGGCGACGAAGAAATAGCCGATGAACCGGAGAGGAAGCCTCCACCCCAGCGGCATGCCGCGCGGCGAAGACACTCCCAGGAAATACAGCATATAGAAGCCGAATGCCAGCCCGGCGATGAGAATCCAGACCCCCAGGTGAAGCCCCTTTCGCTTCTCGTCGACCGCGTGTTCCGGGTACAGGAGCAGCGGAATGCAGACGATCCAGGACATCATGCCGTTGGCGATGGAAAACGACGCGCAGAAACACAAGAGGGCTGCGGTCCCGATGGTCCACCATGTGTGCTTACGGACGGACAAAACCACGATCGCGCCGAGCGTGCAGGTCGTAGTCATGTTGAAGGCAAACGTACTGGTGGAGAAGCTTTCCCACTGCGCCAGCGAATACAGCAACACCGCGCTGAGCAGCACCAACGACTGGCGCATCCATACGGGCCGGTGTGACAGGGTATGACGCACCAGTACCGCGACAAGCCCGAGGCTGATGAACGACAGCACCGGACCGAACATGTTCAGCATGGTCATGCCGCGTTCGGACAGCTGTTGCACGCCGGTGACGGCGCTCAGCAGGTAAATGAACGCGATGGGAACGAACACCAGCTGTTCGCGGACATACACGTACAGCCCGGTCGGATCCGAAAAACCGTGCGCAAGGATCTGACGATACAACGTGACCAGGTTGAAGACCTCCGAAAGCGGCACCCGGATTCCGTACAAGTACACAAGCCACAGCACGCCGCCAAGCATCGCGGCGCTTGCAATCCAGGTCAGGCTCCAGCCGATGACGGCGCGGTGCTGGGATTTCATGCGGTATGCCCGAACAGGCGTTTCCACTCGCCCACCAGCATACTGTTTTTCAGCAGCGGCACCGAGAGCAACGCGCGGATGTGCGGGCGCAGCGCCCGGCTCAGCCCCCTGCGCCGCAATTGCTCCAGCAAGGCGGCTTTGGCCTGGGTGTCGTTATGAACGATGTAATCGCGGTACTTCCACTTCCACCAGGCGCGGCTATCGCCGATGTGGAACGTGAGGTGTGCATCGTTGATGTCGGTAAACTTTTTGGCCGCGGCGATCATGCTGCAGACGAGCGGCAGGTCGACGTGGCCGCAGCCGAGGCATACATCTCCGAGCACGAAGGACTCGTAGGCATCGCGGCGGAAGACAAAACAATCGTAGCCTGGATGCGCGGTCCCCGGTTCGGCGCACATGGCCGGAATCTGGTCGACGCGGGAATAGTGGCCCGGCAGCGTACGCCGGTTGATGGTGAACGCGTCGTAGCCTTGGGCGATGAACTTCACGACCTCGGTGTAGAAATGGGGCTGCAGCGCGATGTCCACATTGGTATAGATGAAATACTCGGCCTGCGACGCGTCGTAGAGGCGCTCCAGCACGTCGCGGAAAATCGGCAGGGGCCTGCGGATGCGAAAACTCGCAATATCCCCCACTGAGCGCTTCAGCGGCGCTGCCGACCGGAAGTCCGGCGGTACGGCCGGTTGTTCGTTCGGAAAACACGTCGCCCAGTGCTCGATGACCGCGACGTCTTTCGCCGCCGCCTTGGCGCGGCGCATGGTCTCGAACGTGATGGGTTGCGCGACGGCGTGTTCCGATCCTTCCGGAGCGATCATGGGTTTCACGATGTGTGCGATCCGGAGCATGTCTCTGCGACGATCTCACACCTGCATCCATGGTTCAAGTCGGTTTCCGCGTCTATACTCGGAGGCATGGAAACGATCCGGAGGATGCTCTGGAAAACGCTGCCGGGAATCCTGAGTTGCTGGGGGCGACTCCACATGCGCGTGTTCGGCTGCACGGTGGATTCGTCGGCGCGCATTTTCGGCTCGCCCATCCTGTGGCGCAACCGGGGCAGCGTGGTGGTCGGCAAGCGCGTGGAGCTGCATTCCATCCGCGAAATGGCGATGATCGGCCAAGAGTTTCCGGCGTGTTTCTTCGCCACGGCGCCAGGCGGGAAAATCCTGATCGATGACGACGCCGTCGTCGTGGCGTCCGCGTTGTTCGCCGAGCGCGAAATCCGCATCGGCAAGCGCGTGATGATCGCGGCCGGCTGCCGCATCCTGGACAGCAACATGCACCCGGTGGACGCCGTCCCCCGCCGCTTCGCGGAGCACCACGATGCCGAGCCGGTGGTACTGGAGGACGACGTGTGGCTGTGCAACGAAGTGACGGTCTGCCCGGGCGTGCGCATCGGTAAAGGAAGCGTCATCGG
>DAORHV010000071.1:0-5932 GCA_035438175.1 Candidatus Peribacteria bacterium | reverse complement strand
CGTCTGGCCGCTCCAGGTATCCAGCTTATGGATGAACACGTCGGTGCCGCCGGCGTTCGTTTGGCCGGGGAAGGCGCCGGCGGTGGTGCCGACCACGAACGCCAGGCGTTCGCCTATCGCATGTCCGATGCCGTTCACGATGTCATCCGCGCTGGTGCCGAATTGCTGCGTCCATTCGAAGGCTCCGGTCTGGACGACGAACGCTTTTGCGAACGCGTCCTTTCCGCCGGCATTCGTGAATCCGGGGAAGCTGCCGAGCGTGGTTCCGGCGACCACCGCCAGTTCGTCATTCAGGATTGCCACACCGCCCACGTCTTCGTTCTCAGCCGTTCCAAACTGCGTCGTTTCAATCGCATTGCCGGAATCGGTATTGATTTGCCGGAAGAACGCGTCGCTGCCGCCGGCGCTTGCATTGTCGGGAAGCGTGCCGTTGGTGGTGCCTGCCACGAATACGGCCGCCGCCGTCTTCTTGTCCACGCTTGTCGCCACGTCGTCCGCTTCCGAGCCGAACTGGTCCACCCAGTAGACGTTGTCCGATCCATCCAGACGGATCACGTACGCATCGAACCCGCCAGCATTCGTCTTTTCGGGGAAGGCGCCGCTGGTCCTGCCGGCTATGAAATAGTCGTTGGCGCTGCCCTCGGTTGCGTCCATCACTTCGTCGTCGCCGTCGGTGCCGAATTGCCGCAACGTCGTGTGTTCGTCATCCAGCGCGGGATCGTATTTGCGAACGAAGATATCCTTTCCGCCCGCGCTCGTCTGGCCGGGAAATGTTCCGGTCGTGGAGCCGATCACATGGATGCCGCTCTGGTCGAAGGCGATGCCTGCCACCACGTCGTCACCGGCGGTACCGAACTGGTCGGTGAACAGCAGATTGCCGTGCGCGTCGTATTTCTTCAGCCATCCGTCGATGCCGCCGGCGTTCGTCTTGCCCGATAACGCCCCGTCGGTGGTGCCTGCCACGAAGGTATTGCCGTCGTCATCGACGGCGCGTGCAGTCTCGTTGCTGGATGCCACTGCTCCGAACTGACGGATCCACGACAGTTCCGGGTCTCTCGCTGCAAAGACTTTCGCGGCCGGCAGCAGCATGCCCAGCGCGAGGGAAGCGGCGACAAGGACGCGCGAGGTGCGCACCCCTGCCGAAACGACATTTTTACTAGAAAACATAAAAGAAAAAAGTAAAAAATAAAAAAGCATAGTTAAACAGACAAGACTAAGCTTTTTCCCTTAAAATAAACAAATGACGAATACAACAATAAGTATGTTATGCAAATATTATTGTGCATGAAGTCAGCCAAACCGCACAGGATTCCGCGCCGCGCCAAGCCAAGGATGATCACGCCGGTCCATCCGCCGGAGCGGCATCCCGTTTCCGTGCGGATGCGCGCCGTGGAATTCGCCGGCAGCAGTGGTCCGGGAGAAGATCATCGCGGCGATCGCGGTGACTTCATGGTGTATGGAGGCGGTCGGAACGGTGCGGCACTTGCCGTTCTTGCTTTTCCGGCCCCGTCGGAGGATCATCGCTGTTAATCTGCGTATCCGAAGCTTTTTCGCCGGCCTGGATCCCTCTTTCGTCAGCGTTGTGGCGGTGGCGCTTATCGCGGGCTACTTCCTGGGCGGAGGTTGGCGGAATTTCAATCATTGCGCCACGCGCTTTACGCTGCTGAATCCCCTCATCCAGTGCAATCTGGATAAGATCCCGCCTTTCACGCCGGAGTACGAGGAATTCGAATCATCGCTCAGTGAGTGGATCGATACCCAGAAAGCGAACGGGGTCATCTCGGAAGGATCGGTGTATTTCCGCGATCTGACCGGCGGTCCGTGGTTCGGCATCCGTGAAAACGCCGAGTTCATTCCCGCCAGCCTGTTTAAGGTACCCGTAATGATCGCGGTGCTGCGCGCCTCGCAGGATGTACCGGGACTGCTGGCCCAGCAGGTGATCATGTCGGGCGCGTATGCGGGACTCGAAAACGTTGAGCGCCCCGAAGAATCGCTGCAGCCCGGAAAGGCGTATACGGTTGATCAATTGCTCGACAAGATGATCATGTATTCCGACAACGCGTCGGCCGACATGCTGAAAAATCTGCTCAGTTCCATGGACCAAACCGGCCAGTCGGTCGAAACGATTTACGAGCAGCTGGGTATGAAAGTGGCCGCCAACGAGCACCGGTTGTCGGTGAAGACGTACGCGACGCTGTTCCGCATGCTGTTCGGCGGCCGGTACCTCACGCCGGCCTTGTCTCAGAAAGCACTGGATCTTCTCAGCAAGTCCATCTACACCGATGCGCTCGTCGCGGGCGTCCCCGCCGGAACGCTCGTGGCGCACAAGTTCGGCATCCGCGACGTACCTGGCGAACCGCTGAAGCAATTCCACGATTGCGGCATTGTCTACTACCCCGGTCGCCCGTACTTGTTGTGCGTCATGACACGCGGATCGGATACCAAGAACGGCATCGCATTCATCCGCGAAGTCTCTCGCCGCGCCTACGAGCAGGTCGATGCCCGCGTGAAGACTGATCGAGAAACATTGTTCGACATGGAGTGATCCAGGCAAGAACGTCCACCCCGGTGCCGGGCGACTAACGAATATTTCGAGTTCTTTTTCTAAAACTGCAAGCACAGAAGATAGGTGTTTGAATACTTTTTTGATACAAACAGAACGTCTTACCGTTGCGATACTCCATCTTCCGCATCGGCCTGGTCTGCCTCGCGTGTTCCGTGATGGTCGCATCACATGTTCGCGGTGCGGGGGCGACGGGGGTGATCTTGGTCAACACGGAGGCGTTTCAGATCATCGATGATGCCGATGTCGCGTCGGATCTGCAGATCCGTTTCGGTTCGACTGCAGGTAAGGCCATTACGTTCGAGCGCGGCAGCAGTCGGTTCAACCTGAATGACGACGTATACGTGACCGGCGGGCTGGAGGCGCAGGGCACGCTGTCGGGCAAGTCCCTGAACGTGACCGGCAGCGGCTCCGCCGGCGCGCCGATCATTTTCTCCGACGTGGGCAACGGGCGCATCGGCATCGGCACCGACAGCCCGAAGGCGACGCTCAACGTCATGGGTACCATGTCGGGTCGCCGCCTGAACCTCACCAGCCGCGTGCCGACGCAGACGGGCGCCTTGTACGTGAACCAGAAGGCGAACGCCACCGGCGCCACCATCCGCAGCAAGTCCACCCTCAACACCCCGGTGCTGGTGCTGGACAGCATGAGCAATTCCGCGACGGCGCCTCATCTCCTGTTCGGGCAAAACAAGTTGTTTGACACCAATCTTTTCCGGGAAGCAGCACACACCCTCGCCACCGGCGGCAACTTCCACATCATGGGCACGTTGTCCGGCGCGACCGTCGGCGGTTTCGGCTTGGTCGATTGTGCGGGAACATCCGATAAGTTGCTCTGGAGCGCTTCCACGCACACGTTTTCATGCGGTACGGATGAGTCTGGCGGCACATCGGGGGGGTCGGGAATCAGTTACCCTGCCGCCGAAGGGGCGTTCGTGAACCAGGGAGGCGACACCATGACCGGTGCGCTGACCATCGACCTGGCGGGCACCAACGGCACGGGCCTGGTAATACGCGAACGGGCGTATTTCGGCAGCGGTGCGACAGTATCGGGCTCGTTGATGCTCGACAGTCGTAACGATCCGCCTGCGCCGCCCGAGGGGTTCCTGAAAATCTACGCCAAGACCGTCAGCGGCCGCCAGCTTCTCAAGGCGAAGGGGCCGTCCGGATTGGATTATCCGCTGCAGCCCAGCTTCTTCCAGAATCAGATCTGCATGCTCAGCGCGGGTGCGAGCACCACCATCAACTCGGTGGGCTGTTCGGCGACGAACGACACCACGCTTTCCACTCCGACGGTCAACGAAACCTACGGCTTCATGACGAACTTCGCCACCGCCGCGACGGCCTTGGACAACGCGGGGACAAGTTCGAACGTGGTCAGCTTCTTCCGCGGCTCCACCTCGGGCGCGAATGGTTTTTTCTATTACGCGCGCGTCGGCGTTGTGGATACCACGGATGTCCGCCTGTTCAGCGGAATGGCCAACCAGACCATCGGTACCATGACCGATTCGGACAACCCCACCGGGCATCACGTGGGCTTCCAGTTCTCCTCCGCACGGCCGGATACGAACTGGAAAATAGAAACCAAGGACGGCAGCACGCAGAACGTGGTCGACACCGGCATGGCCCTCAGCACGTCCACCGTTTACGACACGTATCTGTTTTGCTCGCCGCAGTGCACGACCATGTACTGGAGGATCGACAACATCACCGCTGGCACGTCGGCTGAAGGGTCGCTGGCCAGCAACTTGCCCGGCGGCTCAACGGCCTTGCGCGGCGTGATCGGCGTGGGCGCGGTGACAACCGTGGCGAAGAACTTCCGCTTCCAGCGCATGTATATCGAATCCGACCGTTAGTCTTCCCCCCCCCGCCCCGTTTCCATGAAATCGCATGTGCCATTGCTCGTACTGGCGGCGCTCTGCGTCGCATGGACGTGTCCGCCGGCCGCGCGGGCCGAGGGCATTAACTACGACGAAGACAGCAATCAGGCATTTTTCACCATCGATGAGCCGTTCGGCGGAACATACGACTTGGGCGTCCGGTTCGGCGGAACGCTCCAGGAGTTCCTGATGTTCAATCGCGCAGCCGACCGTTTTGAGCTGACCAACGATATATTCGTGAGCGGAAATGTCGCGGCTTCCAAAGGGCTGTACGCGGGGACGCTCTCCCTTTCCGGTTCCACGACGACTATTCACGGCATCACGTACGATTGGCCGGCGGCCCCGGCGGGCTTCTCCGGACAGGTCCTGCAGATAGACCCCGCCACCGGTCAGCTGTCTTGGGGTATCCCCGTTACCTTCATCGTGAAGCCGTCGGACGAAGTGGTGACAACGTCGAGCACCGTGCAAAATGACGATGATTTTACGGTATACGTTGGTCCGGATGAGACATGGATTTTCCAGTTTTGGTTGTCGATGACCACTAATACCACGGCGGATTTCCGGTTTGCATTGGGAGGACAGGCGGGTTCATCGTGTGAATTTGTCATGGGCAGTACCGAGCAGGCCACCGCCAACCGCAGCGGAGACTGCGATGGCGCGCCGGGCAGCTTCACGTTCGCCGGAGCCAGCTCGGCCGACTTCGTGTCCGGCTTTGCGTCCTACACCCAGGGCGCCACCCCCGGCAATGTGACGCTCCAGTGGGCCCAAAGCGTCGCAAGCAGCACCACGACCATGCGGGCCGGCAGCTTCATGGTCGCGCGCCGTATCCGCTGAAAGCGCATCAAAGAAAAACCCCTCCCGGTGCGGAGGGGTCCTTCTCGTTTGAAGAAAGTGTTCGCGAGTGTTGGGTCAGGCTTACGGGAGCGTCGATTCGAAGTTGAGGTTAATGAATCCGGCTGCGGCGTAGGCATTGGCCGTGTTGTTGGCGGCCAGCTTCACGTAGATCGTGACGTAGCCCTTCGGAGTCCACGTTCCTCCGGCTTCCGGACCCTTGATGCTTGCGGTCGTGAAGGCGGTGTTTGCGAGTCCTTCGCCGCCGGTCAGCGGGCGTTCGACCCCGGCAGTGTCCTTAATGCGGATGCTGACGTAGTTGTTGGCGGCCGAGGCGACGCCGGTCTTGTAGCGGAACTCAATCGGCTTGGTCGGGTCCCACGTGCTGAAGTTGTCCGGCAGGCGGACGCGGACGGAGATCCAGTAATCGTTCAGAGCGGCCTTGGTGGAGGTCCACTTGAAGGTGTTGTCCAGGCCGGTCGTGCCGCCGGACAGGGTCATCTGGCCCACGAAGACGGAGCCGCTGGAGTAGTAGACGGCGCCCGGGTATTCGGGGTGCAAGGAGAGGATCTGTCCGCTGCCGTTGCTGCCTGCGCCGGTCTGGTCGGCTGCACATTCGAACTTGCCGGTAGCAGAGTTGTAGACCACTTTCTGGTTC
>DAORHV010000070.1:0-5970 GCA_035438175.1 Candidatus Peribacteria bacterium | reverse complement strand
CTGCTGGGTATGAAACCCTCCGCCTTCCGCTCGGGCGGAACGGGTCAGGCGGTGAAGTTCGCGGTCGGGGAGTCGTCGCTCGGCGCGGTACTGGTGGCGGCGACCGCCGAGGGCATCTGTGCAATCACGCTGGGCGAAGACCCGGATGCGCTGGTGCGCGATTTGCAGGACCGTTTTCCGAACGCGCGATTGATCGGTGCGGACAAGACCTTCGAAAAAACAGTCGCGTACGCGGTAGGTTTCGTGGAACGGCCGGGCAGAGACTGGGCGCTGCCGCTGGACATCCGCGGCACCGCGTTCCAGCAGCGCGTGTGGCAGGCGTTGCGTAAGATTCCGGCCGGCACCACCGCCACGTATGCGGACGTCGCCAAGCGCATCGGCAAACCCCGCGCCGTGCGCGCGGTGGCGCAAGCATGCGGCGCGAACGCATTGTGCATCGCCATTCCGTGCCATCGCGTTGTGCGCACCGACGGCTCGCTTTCGGGCTACCGCTGGGGCGTGGAGCGCAAAAAAACGCTGCTGAAACGCGAGCACGCGATCTGATCAGCGTGGCGCTCCCGCATCGTCCCGCGGGCGCATATCTTGCGACAACGACGACACAGCTTCGTACACGGTGTGTGAAATTTCGGCGATGACCTGCTTCTGCTTCTCCACATCGGTGCCGCTGGTCATGACGCACAGCACGTAAGCCGTGCGCGGGTGGTACACGATGCCGCAGTCGTGCAGTTGGCCGTCCTCGCCCGCTTCGGGCGCGCGCAATCCGAATTTGTGCGCCACGCGCGTGCCGGCCGGAACGCCGGCCACCAAACCCTCGGTGAACGTCGCCCGCGACAACAGGTTCAAGCCGTACTGCGACATGTCCTTGGACAGATATCCGCTGCTATACAGGATCGCAAACAGCGTGGAGTACGACTGGATCGAAATATATTCGCCCTTCGGGTCGATCATCATCTTCAGTACGCCCAGGTCGCGGAACGTGTAGTAGGGGAGGATCGGCGGGGATTGGTTCAGCTCGTCGGTGAGCACCGTATAGGAGTAGTTGTCCGAATAGACGATCATTTTCTCCAGCAGTTCGCGGACGGTGTAGGGCGTGTTGGGCTGGATCGTCTCATCCGACTGCTCCACGTTGGCGTTCATCTTCAGCGTGCCCGAGAACGACAGTGTCTTGTCCAGGATCGCCGGGTCCAGGTCCGCCATGTGCAGGTAGACCAGCAGGATGGGCACCTTGCGCAGGCTGGCGGGCTGGAACTTTTCGTATTCGCCGATGCCGAAGCGCGCGCCGTTGTCCAAGTCACGGAACGCGATCGACAACTCGGATGCTTTGCCCTCGTTCTTGAATTGCGCTTTCTTCTGGAGCAACGCGTCGCGCAGCGGTTCGTAGTCCCATTCGCCCTGTTGCAGGCCCTGTTCGCAACGCACTTGCGGGCTCAGCAGATCGTATGTGCGCGAACAGCCCGCGTTCTGGGGAACCAATGCCACGATGCCGAACATGGCGGCAGCGCCGCAGCAAAAAACGCCGGCGTACGCGAGAAGCATGCGCGACTTCGCCGGGTTGCAAACCAAAGGCATCGCGGCCATTGTGCTCTTGGCCTGGCCGCAGCCGCAAGCACCCGTCCGGCACGCGCCGGAATTGCCCTAAGCCTTGCGTTACGGAAGGCTTTCAACTCGTTCCATGACCACCTCCGACCACGACACCACCGGCATTCCCGCAGACCCGTACGCCGACGAAGCCCGGCGGCGCTGGGGGCACACCGACGCGTACAGGCAATCTCAAGAACGTGTGAAGAAGCTCTCCAAGGACGACTTCGCGCGCATCGGCAGGGAAAGCGAAGAGCTCACCCGGCAGCTCGCCGAGTTGTCCGGCTGCGATCCGGCCGATCCGGCCGTGCAGGCGCTGATCGCCAGGCATTACGCCGGGCTCCGTCATTTCTACGAACCAAACCTCGAGCTCTACCGCGGACTGGCCGACATGTACGTAGCCGACGAGCGCTTCGCCGTACATTACGACAAGTACAAACCGGGCTTGGCGCTGTTCATGCGGGATGCCATGCATGCCTTTTGTAAGGCGCAGGCGTAAGCGGGACTACATCGCTTCCGCATACGCGGCCATGCGGCCGAGCGTCTGTTTGCCGCCCTCGACGGCGCCGTGCTCCTTCACGACGTACGCCAGTTCCTCGGCGGTCGGGAACACCGAGCGCATGGTGATGAGCGTCTTCTCGCCCTGCGCCTCGAACGTGATCGTCGCCTGGAAATGGATTTTGCCTTCGCCGTCGCCGTGGTCGTGGGCGATGCGTTCCGGTTCGGTGATTTCGGTGAAGATGATGCGGTTCTCGTAGTCGCGTCCGTCGGGACCGTGCATGACGAAGTCCCACAATCCGCCCTCCCGCATCTGGATGGATCGCGTGGTGACCGAGAACCCGTTGGGCCCCCACCATTTCTCCAGATGTTCGGGCTGGGTCCATGCCTTCCACACCAGCGTGCGCGGAGCGTTCACGAGACGGGTGATGATGATTTCGCGGTCGCTCGTGTCGGATGCGGGCATGAGGAGGGGTGGAAGGTAAATGGTCGCGGAGGCTTACCGCAGCACGGCTTCGAACTTGTCGAGCGACTGGTTCCAGCCTGCGGTGGCGTCTTTCGCCATCTCGACCGGGTGGCCTTCGTGCTTCAGCGTCAGCTTGGTCTTGCCGGCGCCGGCTTCCTCGAACGTGACGGTGACGATCATCTCGTCCGGCCATTCGCCGGGCATGCCGAAATCTTTGGGCGAGACGTAGTTGCCGTCCTTGTCGGCGAAGTGGTCGGAGGCGACGATCTTCTTCATGGGGATGACTTCCTTGAACGTGCCGCCGCTCCACATGTCCATGTCGAACTGGGTGCCGGCCGGGCCGCGCATGCAATACAGGTACTTGCCGCCTGTGCGGAGATCGATGGAGCCGACTTTGCCGGTGAAATCCTTGGGACCCCACCACTTGGCGATCAATTCGGGTTTGGTCCAGGCGGCCCACACCTTTTCGAGCGGGGCGTTGAGCACGCGGGTGATGTTGATGTCGACGGTCTTGCTGGCGGGAGACATGCGGGGGAGGTGAAAGTGATAAGCGATGATACTGACGGATGACGGGGCGCGGCGTGTCAGGCGCCGGGAAGCGCGGCCAGATATTTGCCGAGCTGATCGAAGCTGGCGCCGTAGCCCTGGTCCATGGAGGCGTGGCCGCCGAGGAAGACTTTGCGCTCGGCATCGGTGGCGTTGATGGCATGGCTCTTCAGCGTGAGGGTGGTTTTGCCGCCCTGTTCCTGCAGCGTGATGGTGGTATGCATTTCGCGCGGCCAGTCCGGTTCGCCCGGGTAGCGGCTTAGGCCGCCTTCGGCGTCGGAGAACGCGTTGATGAACGTGAGCTGGGACGGCGGGTCGATCCGCTCGTAGGTGAACTTCGCCCACATCGGTTTTCCGTCCGGCAGCGTCAGCGAATACAGGAACATGCCGCCCGGATGCAGTTCCATCGTGCGCGCTTGCATTGGCATTCCTGGCGGCCCCCACCATTTGCACAGGTGCTTGGCATCGGTCAGCATCGTCCAGACGGTTTCGCGCGAAGCGGAGAAGACGCGGGTGATGGTGAATTCCTTGTCGGGCATGGTCAGCGGGGAAGGGAGGCAAGGCAGTTCTCGAGCTTGTCCAGATTCTGTTCGTTGGCGGTCGCGATGAAGTCCTTCACTTTCTCGAATTCCTCGGCCGATTCGAACGTCATGGTCCAGGTCATCTGGGTGTTTTGTCCCTTCGGATCCAGAGCGATGGTCATGCGGAACACGTGCACCGGATCCAGATGTTTGTACACGATGCGCTCGTTGGGAACGATCTCCTCGAACACCGACGTGTTCTCGAAATTCATGCCGTTGGGTCCGTGCATGACCAGGTTCCACGTGCCGCCCGGACGGAACTCGAAGGTCTTGATGGTGTTCGTGAATCCTTCCGGCCCCCACCAGCGTTCCAGCGTGGCGGCGTTTTCGAACGCGCTCCAGACGCGTTCGCGCGGATGCTTGAGCAGACGGCTGCTGATGATGGTGCGGGCGGGAGTCATGATTATTCTTTGGGGAGAGTGGCTAAATAATGTTCGAGCGAATCCAGGCGGTCGTTCCACATCTTCTCGTAGTGCTTCAGGTAGGCGTTGGCTTCCTTGAACGCCTTGGGCGACAGCTGCACCATCTGCTGCTTGCCGTAGCGGCGCTTGATGATGAGTTCGGCTTTCTCCAGGATTTTCAGGTGCTTGGAGATGGCGGCGAACGTCATGCCGTAGGGTTCCGCGATCTCGCCGATCGACATCTCCTTCACCGACACCTGTTTCAGGATGGCGCGGCGGGTGGGGTCGGCCAGCGATCCGAAGATGACGTCGAGCTTCAAAGATGATTCAACCATTTGGTTGAATGATAATCCGTCCCCTGCATGCCGTCAAGAGTCATCGCAACATCCGGGTGTAGAATCGCCGAGTATCCGCAGTCTTTCCCCGCGCTCCATGCCGTCTCCCGCCGATGCCCAGCTGGGCGCCCTGTTCGTTTCCAAGTCGGTGGCCACGCGCCAGCCGGTGGGGGAGAACACGCCGTTTACGCAGACGGTCGTGTTGAAAAATATGTGCCCCGACGCCTGGACCGGCTGCACGATGGTGCGCCTGGCGAGCTTCGGTGCGGCCAACAAACCGGCCGACTTGCTGGGGGCCGCCTCTTCGAGCGTCGCGGTGCCGGTGACAGCCGCGGGCGCCACGGCGAGCATCAATCTCAGCCTGAAAGGCGTGAAGAGTAATCCGAAATCGGGTGCCGCCCAGGCCGCGCCGTGGGAGCTGCGCCGTCCCGACGGCGGCAAGATCACCATTTTCACCGCGCCCGGCACTCCCGCCAAAGGCGGTGCGGTGTGGACGGTCGTCAGCCTGAACCCGGCGGCCGGCAACAACCTGCCCGACCTGCGCAACGCGGCGTATACCGATCCGTCGGCCAACCTGTACGTGCAGATCGGCAACGGCGGGCAGTGCACGGCGTTCGTGTACGGACGCATCAAGGAAAAGCTCAAGATCGACCTGCGCGGCGTCCCTACGTTCGGCAGCAACGCGGCCGGACAGAAGTGGATCGACCAGCTCACCGGTGCCGGGAAGCCGTACCAGTTCTCCGCTGCGCCGCGCGCCAACAGCATCGCGGTGTGGACGCTGAACTCCGATCCGAACAACGGTCACGTCGCGTTCGTGGAGGCGGTCGATGCGGCCGGAAACATCCAGCTGAACGAAGCCAACGGCAGCAGTTACGCCAGCTTCGCGGCCGACAACGGCCCGGACTCGGACACGTGGGGCGGCGGCTACGACGGCAGGCTGAAATCCGTTCCGGCGGCGCAGATGAACGGACACCTGGGTCCCGCGCAGTCGCTGAAGGGCTACATCTACGTCGGGTAGGTCAGGCGTTGCCGAGCAATTCCTTCACCGCGTCCAGCGCGGCTTCCCAACCGCCGAGCGCGTCGTCGTATTCGTCTTCCGAAATGGGTTCTTCGAACCGCTCGCAGATTTTCATGGTCGTCTTGCCGTCCTTCTCGCTCAGTTCGTAGGTGATGGTCGCCAGCACGTCGGTGGTGTCGGGGTGGAACAGCGTATGTTGCAGCAGCTTGTTCGGCTCGATCTTCAAAATTGATCCGTCGGTGAACATGGTGCCGTCCTCGCCGTGCCAGCCGATCGGGGCGCCGACCGTCCAGCCCGACACGTATTCGCCGCCCATCTGGCGGGTGAACGCGGGGTCGTTGAACATGCGCCATACCTGCGCGGCGGGCGCGTCGATCACGACGGTAAGGTTCACGGCTGTTTTGGACATGAGGTGATCATAGCATTCGTCCACCGCCCGTTTCGTTGTTTTTCAAAGATGGCCCGGTGCAAGCACCGGGCCACCCTTTGCGTTAGATGGGGCTGTTCTTACGCATCCACCGCCGGCAAGGCGGCTTCGTAGACGCGG
>DAORHV010000069.1:0-6005 GCA_035438175.1 Candidatus Peribacteria bacterium | reverse complement strand
CGGCCGGCCGGTCGAAATCAAGGGCGCGCGCTACGAGAACGGCGAGGCCATGGTCAGCGAAGCGGGCTACACGGTGGCGGGTTTCCAGAAAGTGCATGCCGCCCTGGCCCGCGCCGCGATCGAGAAGCAAATGAAGAAGAAAGGCATCGAGGTTCCCGAATTCGCCAACGCGGCGTAACGCGTAACCAGGGAAGGACGGAGGCCGGGGGCGGCTTCCGTTCTTGCCGTGCTAAACGGTGCGCTGGCCGATGAGCTGCAGGAACTCCTGACGCGTACGCGCGTCGCTCTTGAAGTTGCCGCGCACGTGGCTGGTGACGGCTACGCTGTGCTGCTTGGAGACGCCGCGCATCATCATGCAGAAGTGGCTGGCCTCGATGACCACGCCGATGCCCACGGGCTGCAGCACGTCGTGCAGCGCGTCGCAGATCTGCTGGCCCAGGCGCTCCTGAACCTGCAAACGGCGGCCGAACATGTCCACGATGCGGGCGATCTTGCTGAGTCCGATGATCTTCTTGCCCGGGACGTACCCCACGTGCACCTTGCCCACGAACGGCAGCAGATGGTGTTCGCACAGCGAATAGCACTCGATGTCCTTCACGATGACCATGCCGTCGCTGTCGGCGTCGAACAGCGCGCCGTTCACGATGGTTTTCAGATCCTGGCCGTAACCGGACGTCAGGAACTTCCATGCTTCGGCGCAGCGCTTGGGCGTCTGCTTGAGCCCGTCGCGCTTGGGGTCTTCGCCGATGTTCTTGAGCAGTTGGGTGAAGAGGTTTTCCATGGGGAGGCGAGTATACAGCATTTCCTTTCCACTTTTTGGTGCAAAAAGTGGAGCAAAAACAGTCGCGCGGTGAGCCGTCTGGCCTACGCTTCACGCGCCTTGCAGCCCTAAAAGTCCGAACTCGCCCGCTGTGGCGGGCTCAAACAGGCGGACTTTTCATACGGGCTGCTTCGGCGGAAGCGTGACTGCACCGGCTCAGGCGCGACAAGCCCGCCGTGCCCAAGCTCCGAAGAAGACGGAAACCTCAGGGGTAAGGCAGCAAGCTCAAGGTGACTAGCTCAAGCCACCAAAGGGGTGGCGTGCGCTGCGCGCGGGGGCCTGCGGTCTGGCCGCCGCAGCGGCCGTGGGCGCTCAGCGCACACGCGCTTTTTGGTTCCTTTTTGTCGCTCGGACAAAAAGGGACGGAAGAATCCGAAGGAAATTCTTGGCAACCTCTGCAGATGACTCAGCAATTACAGTTCGAGCTTGATCCGCTCGCACTCCTGATCCTCCGTCTTCTTCAGCAATTCGCGCCATTCGATGCGGAAGCGCGGGTGCATGCGCTCCACCGGAATGAGCTCCAGCAGCGGCTGCAGGACGAACCGGCGGCGGTGCATGCGCGGATGCGGCAGGATCAATCCCTGCTTGTTCTGCACCAGATCGCCGTACAGCAACAGGTCCAAATCGATGGTCCGCGGTCCGAAGCGCACCTCAATATTCTTTCCCAGCGATTCCTCGATCTGCTTCAGCTTGCCCTGGATGCTCAGTTCGTCGCGGTCGGCTTCCACCTCGGCCACGGCGTTCAGGAAATCTGGCTGGTCGGTGCGTTCCTGCGCCTTGGAGCGGTACACGTGCGAAAAGCGGACGTCTTCGCCCCACTCCTCGCGCAGCAAGTCGGCGGCGGCCACCAGATTGGCCTCCGGAAGAATGTTCGAGCCGAGGGCGATGTAGGCCTTCTTCATGGTTTGCGGACGATGGTCGCGTGTACGGCTTTGGCGTTGGGCAGCACGAACTTCTGCGCGCTGACTTTCACCCCGCCGGCGGGGGAGTAGGTCTTCAGGATCATGGCCGCGACGTCTTCCACGAAGCGCTCGAGCGTCTTGCGGGCGGTGCCGGCCAATGTCTGCACATCGGCGGCCACCCGGGCGTAATCGATGCTCTTGGTCACGTCGTCGGCTTTGGCGGCCGGCGCCAGGTCGGTGAACAGTTCCACGGAGACCAGCAAGCGCTGCTCGGACGCGCGTTCGTCATCGGGTACGCCGATGCGCGTCCAGAGTTCCAGGTCCTGGATGTACAAGGAGTCCATCGAAGCTGAAGGGGAATGCCGCCTACTCCTGGTGCTGTTCCACCTTCTTGACGCCGATCATTTCGGGGCGCTGGAAGAGCGGGGAGCGGGACACGCGGTCCAAGATCCAGCGCGTCACGATGAGCGCGGTGAACAGCGAGATCAAGATGCCCATGACGAGCGTCACCGAGAAACCGCGGATGATGCTGGTGCCGATCGTGAACAAAATGGCGGCGGTGATGAGCGTGGAGGCGTTGCCGTCGCGGATGCTGGGCCAGGCGCGCTTGAAGCCGACGTCCATGGACGTCTTGAACGTCTTTCCTTTGCGCATTTCTTCCTTGATGCGCTCGAACACGAGCACGTTGGCGTCCACGGCCATGCCGATGGCCAGGATGATACCGGCGATACCGGCCAGCGAGAGCACGACGTAGGCGTTGCTGAGGAGCAGGAGCGGCAGCTTGAGCATGGCGACGAACAGCACCACGCAGAACGCGAGGGCGGCCACGGCGACCACGCCGAGCATGCGGTAGATGAAGATCATGGCCAGGGCCAGGACGATCAGACCGACCAAACCGGCGTAGATGGACTGCTGCAGGGCGTCGGCGCCGAGCGTGGCTTCCACGGTCGACTGTCCGGACAGGTAGATGGGAGCCGGGATGGCGCCGGTGTTCAGGTCCTGGGCCAGACGGCGTCCGTTCTCCAGGGTGCCGATGCCGTTGATGACGGCCGACTGCCCGACGATTTCGCTGCTCACGTTGGGGGCCGAGACGAGCTCGCCGCCGACGAAGATGGCGATCTGCTTGTTCACGTTGCGCTTGGTGAGGGCCTGGAAGAGCTTGCCGCCTTCCTCATCGAACTGGATCTGCACCTCGGGCAGACCGAGGTTGTCGGTCGTGACCGCTGCGGACAGGAAGTGCTTGCCGTCGAGTTCGGTGTCCTGCCAGCCGGTCGGTTCGAGCGAGAAGAACATGCCGCGGATGCCGATTTTGTCTTCGGTGCGCTTCACTTCGCCCTTCTGCACTTTGTCGATGGCGGCGGCGGCGCGGGCCGGGGCGTCCGGAGCCTTGATGATCAGCTGGTCGAACGACAAGGTGGTGGCCGGGGTCGTGGCGGCCTTGTCGGCGCGGATGATGTGGAATCCGAACGGGGTCTCGACGACGCTGCTGATCTGGCCCTGTGCCAGCTTGAAGGCGACGGCGTCGAATTCGGGCGAGATGGTTCCGGCTTTGATGACGCCCAGGCTTCCGGCTTTGTCCTTGGACGGACCGTCGGAATCCTTGCGGGCGAGTTCGTCGAAGTTCTTGCCGCCGGCGGCATCCAGCTGCTTCTTCAGTTCGGTGGCGCGGGCCAACGCTTCGGCCTTGGTGCGCGTCACGCCGGCATCGGCGCGGGATGCACCCTTGTACTGCACGAGGATGTGGCTGGCGGTCATTTCGGCCGTGCCTTCCACGCGGGCGGACAAGTACACCGCGGCGGACTGGTCTTTATCGATGGTCACGGCCTGCATGGCGCCGATCTGCATGGTGCTGAGCGGCGTCTGGAGGTACTGCGGCAGCGAGGACAACACGACGTTGAGCTTGTGGTCGACGGTCGTGTCGGCCGGCGACGCGTCCTTCAGGGCGTCGAAAGCCAGGCGCGGGTCGGTCAGAGCGTTCTCACCCGGCTTCTTGGGGTCGATGAGCTGGACGATGTAGATGCCTTTGATCTCGCGCAGCTGGGTACCCTGCTGGGTCTCCACGGTGGTCTGGGTCGAGCCTTCCACGCGGATCGGCGGATCGGTGACTTTGCGGTTGGCAAGCGCCTCCAACCCTTTGGGGAGACCGCTTACGAACACGCTCTGGTCGTCGAAGTACGAGATGCCGAGCGTGCTGCTCATGTCCTGGCCGACGTTGCGGAGGTTGCCGGTGCCGGTCGTGACCTGCTTGAAGACGGAATCGGCTTTGGCGCGGATGCTCTTGGCGTAGTCATCGGCGTTGCCGCTGAACTCCTCCTTGAATTCCAGCTGGATGGTCTTGCCGACCGTGGCGATGCAGCGGGCGATGTCGACCACGCCGGGGCATTCCACGAGCAAGTGCTTCTCGTTTCCGAAGTACGACGGGGTGATGGTCGCCTCGCTGACTCCCAGAGAGTTGATGCGGCGCTCGAGCACCTGGCGGATGGCCTCCACCAGGGTGGAGTGCTGCTGCTTGATGCTGGCCAGCTCGAAGCGCTTGGCGTTGAGCTTGGTGGCGTCGTTGCCGCTGGCGCTGAGGTCGGCGATCTCCTTGTTCAGTTTCACCTCACGCTCGTTGATCTCGTCTTCCGAGATGCGGAAATCGAGCTGAGTGCCTCCGGCAAGGTCCAGACCCAAGTGGAGCTCGGGCTTCAGGAAGGCGGGAGCCCAGGGCTTCCAGCTTGTCGGAATGGCGATGATGAGCGCGAGGACACCGACCACGATGGTGGCGATGGACCAGTTGGAGAAGCGTTTCGGAGCGGGCATTGCTGCGGAGTGAAGAGGAGGAGGGTGGATATACTATTTTCCCGTCGGGGTGAAAGCAACGTGGAGTCCCACGTTCACGTCATCGGCGAAAATCTGGGCCACGGCGGCGGACGGAATGCCGCTGATGACCACATGGTCGCTGACGGCGTCGTTTTCGACCTTCAGCTTGGAGACGAGCACGCCGCGGACGAAGATGCCCACGGTGCGGCCCTTGTACTTGGCGAATGCCTTGGAAAGCAGATCGCGGCCTTCGTCGGTGAACAGCAATTCCACGGCCACTTCGCCGGTCTTCTCGTCGCCAACGACCTGCACGCCGATCAGGTGCTGGTTCTCCACGCCGAGCTTTTCCCAGTTTTCTTCGGCGTTCTGGTCCTGGGCGGTCGTTTCCTTCAGCTCCAGGCGCATGTCGAAGGTGAACTTCTCGGCCAGGATCTGCTGGATGCGGGTCACGAGCTGTTCGTCGGGGACGTCGATGGTGAGGGTTCCGCCGCTGCCGCCGGTCGGGACGGCGATGACGTTGGGGGTCTGGACGCCGAGCGCCGAAATGCGGCGCTTCATCACGCGTTCGCTGGCATTGATGAGGTTTACGACCTGCGCCGGAGTGCCGTTATCGATGGTCAAACCGTAGTGCAACTGCGTCGTGCTCGCCGCGCAAGCGGAGATGAGCGTGCAGCCCAGAAGAATGCCGATGGGGAGGATGATGCGTGACATGCCCGGGCAGTGTACAGAAAGGGGGCACTGCCAGCCAGCGGTCATGTCCTCCGTAATACGGTGCCTTCCCGGAGCATCTTTTCAGTCAGGTCCACCCCCTGCAGCTCGCAGCCGGCATCGATGATGCAGCGCGTCAGCACGCAGTCGCGGATCTTCACGCCGCCGAACACGATGCAATCGGTCAGCGTGGAGCCTTCCACGGTGCTTTTGGGGCCGATCGCCACGCTGCCGGCCAACACGCTGGCTTCGTCCACCGCCGCACCCTCGCCGATGAGGTGCTTGTCTGCCACCAGGTCCTGGTGGATGGCCATATAGGAGCCGAACGAACCGATGTCTTTCCAGCGCTCGGTGAACACGTAGCAGTCCACCGCGATGCCGCGGCGCAGCAGTTCCTCGAAGATGCCGCCCACGTTGTCGGGCTTCTTGGCGGCGTATTCGGCCAGGACGGGGAGGGTGGCCTTGGGCAGCACCCACCAGCCGGCCGAGACGCAGCTGGACTTGGGGTGCGCGGGCTTCTCCTCGAAGCCGGTGACGCGGCGCAGCAGCGTGCCGTGCTCCAGGTCCGGGTTGAACATCACGGTGCCGAACTGCCGGGCGCGGCCCGGGTCGCCCAGATCGTGGGCGGCGAGCAGCGGGTTGCCGCGGAACATGGCCGTGAACGTGGCCAGATCGCACTCGCAATAGTTGTCGCCGGCCAGCAACAGGATATCGTCGTCGATGTTTTCTTCGCGGATCCACTTGGCCAGCGCGCCGAGCGCGCCAAGCTTCTG